>JAPOYZ010000043.1 GCA_026706325.1 Candidatus Aminicenantota bacterium | reverse complement strand
GTCAGGAACTTGATCCACTGGCCGTTGGTCACCTCGTAGACATCGATGTAGTAGGGCTTTTCAAATGTCACCTTGTGAGCCGGCGTTTCCAGGCCCTGCGAAATCGCCGGTACGCTGTCGGTCCCCATCATGAATTCCCCGGCGGGGATCAGAACCATGTCCCCCGGCTTGGGTGGGGGCGGGGGTAGATCGACGGGAGCCTCAGGCTCCGGTGGCGGCGGTTCCGAGCAACTGAACCAAGCCAGTGATCCGGTCAGGAGAAAAACTAAGAACAGGATTCTGGGTGTCATGGTGTCCCATTTATAACACCCGACTCGGCGATAAGATAGTTGCGGGTCCCCGAATCGCCAGTGCCGCCGGCTATGTGCCATGCGTCTTCCGAACCCACGACAAAGCGTCGTCCCGCGCGGTCAGGATCCCCTCCAGTTGGAGGTCTTCGGCTTGCTTCAGAATCTCCGAGAACAGGGGCCCCGGCTTCAATCCCAGCGCGATCAGATCGTGCCCGTTGATGAGCGGCGGGGGAGCCAGCGCCTCCCGATCCAGTTCGCTCAGTTTCTCCCGGCAGAAGTCATAGTTGGAAAGATCGCCGTGGCTGGCCAGGCAGTCCAGGCGATGCAGCTCCAGGTGTTCTTCGAAACCCTCCGTGCGAAGAAAGCGGCGAAGCGTGCTCTCCCGCATCTGCTGGACGTGCATGAAGCGGAGATGATCCTTGACCAGACCGACCACCCGCTGAATCCGGGCCCCCGAGAGCTTGAGCCGGCGGCAGATGTCCCCGGCCATCCGGGCCCCCAATTCGGCGTGGCCGTCGAACCGGATCCGTTCCCCAAAGGCGAAGGTGCCGGGTTTGCCCACGTCGTGAAGCAGCACTGCCAGAGCCAGGGCCGGGCTCAAGTTTCCCCCCAGGGAGAACATGAGCCGTGTGTGCTGAAAGACGTCCCCTTCCGGATGGAACGCCGGCGGCTGCATCACGCCGTGCATGTCGAAGACCTCCGGCAACACCTCCTCCAGCACACCCGAGTCGGATAGCAGCGACAGGCCGCGCGCCGGTGCGGGACCGCAGAGAATCTTCAGGAGCTCGTCCCGGATTCTCTCCCGGCTGATCTGCGAGAGCCGATAAGCGTAGCGGGTTACGCCGTCGTAGGTGGGGCCGTCGATCCGGAAGCCGAGCTGGCAGGCGAACCGGATCGCCCTGAGCACCCGGAGCTTGTCCTCTCCGAACGTCAGCAGGGGATCCCGGACGGTCCGGATCAGGCCCCGGTCCAGGTCCTTCCGTCCATTGGTGTAGTCGATGACTTTCCCGGTGACCGGGTCCAGGAAGAGGGCGTTGACGGTGAAGTCCCTGCGCAGGGCGTCCTGCCGGGCGTGGGTGAAGCGGACATGCTCCGGATGCCTTCCGTCCGTGTAGCCGGACTCGGCCCGGAAGGTGGCGATCTCGTAGCTGGTGCCGCCGACCACGGCCACGACGACGCCGAATTCGCGCCCCACGCCGACGGTCCGGGGAAAAAGTCTCTCGACGACGTCGGGAGGAGCCGCGGTCGCGATGTCGATCTCGTTGAAGCGGCGGTTCAGGAGAAGGTCCCGGACGGCGCCTCCAGCGAAATAGGTTCGGAAGCCCTCCGCGGCCAGAATGTCGTGAATGTGGAGGGCGCCCTCCCGAAGACGCGCCTCGATCCGTTCCAGCACTCGCCGCCCCTTCGGTTCGATTTCAGGATGGAAGGACCGGGTCCCTCGTCAGGTTCGGATCGTAGCCCGGCCCGGACTTATTGTGACATCTTTGATGCCGTACGGCATGGTGAAGGGCTTCCGGGGATCGTCGGAGAGCTGAGTCGCCTCCATGAGGCGGTCCACGAGGGAGTCCAACAGCATGGCGGGAAAGGGGACCCCATCCAGATTCAATCCCACCAGCCGGTACTTTCCGCGCCCATCCTCCACCTCCAGGACTCCGTCCACTTCCACCTGGTGGCGCCCGCCGAGGAGCGCCGCTAAGAGACCCGCTTCGGGAGCGTTCCGGCTCGAAACGACCTTGCTGAGGTCGACGTCGGCCCGAACCAGCAGACGATCCTGGCGGAAGACCACCCTCACCGATTCGACCCCCTTGGGATTGTATTTCCGCAAGCGAAAGGCCAGAAACGCGTTGAGGTCTTCTTCGCTGAGGACGTAGGTTTCGGGAGGGGACCCGGGAGACTTGGATTGGGTCTCCAACTGCTGGAAGAGCCGCTCCACCCGGGCGGCCGCCTCGTCCGCCCCCACGAAGGCGCCTCCGAAGACTGTGGCCAGGAACGCGGCTGAGAGCAGGAACCCGGCGGCTCCGCGAAGAGTCCCGGCGAACCGCATCATGACGGGCCGTTCCCGTGGCTGAGGATGGCCTCGGCCGCCGGCAATTCCGAGGGAATCGATTCGAAGATCTCCCGTTCGGCGCCGTCTAGTGCGGCCGCCACCAACTCTTCCACGTCCAGTGCGGCCTCGATCTCCTCTATCGCGGCCGCTCGCGCGCGAGTCTCGGGGTGTTTGGGAACGAAAAGGGAGCAACAGTCCACGTCGGGCAATATGGAGACGGGAAAGGTCCCGATCCGCCTGGCTGTCTGAATGATCTCCTCCTTGTCGTCTCCCACCAGCGGACGGAGCACGGGCATGGCAACGGTACTGGAAATCACTGACAGGTTGGCCAGCGTCTGGGAAGCCACCTGGCCGATGCTGTCTCCGGTCACCAGGGCCAGCGCGCCCTCCTTGAGAGCCAGCCTTTCGGCGATCCGCAGCATGAATCGACGGTAGAAGACCACCCGGGTCTCCGGCGGAGTCAGGGCGACGATTTGCCGCTGGGTGTGGGCGAACGGCACTCGATAAAGGACGGACTCGAACTGGAATTCGTTCAACAACCTCACCAGGCGCCGGACCTTCTCCTGGGATTCCAGGTTGGTGAAGGGGTAGCTGTGAAAATGGACGAAGATCACCGGGCAGCCCCGCTTCATGATCTTGTACGCCGCCACCGGTGAATCGATCCCGCCGGAGAGGAGCACGACGACCCTGCCCGAAGTGGTGACGGGAAGGCCGCGGGCGCCCGGCAACCGGGTGAAGTAGAGGAAGGCGTACCGTTCCACGATGTCGACGTGGCAGGTCAGATCGGGAGCGGTGAGGTTCACACCTTTTCCCGAACGCTCCACCACATGGGACCCCAGCAGTCGATTCAACTCGGGTGACGTCAACGGAAAGCTCTTCTGGGCGCGCCGGGCCTCGATCTTGAAGGTGTCGAACTCCCGGTCCCGGACCAGCGTCCAGAGGTTTCGCTCCAGGTCTTCCAGAGATTGCCCCGAGAGCCAGGCGGAAGAACAGGATGCCAGCCCAAAGACTTTCTGCAGGCGTTGTCCGATCCGCTCGTGAGGGGCATCTTCCGGCACTTCGACCAGAATCCGCCCGGAAATTCGCCGGACCGACTTGTACGGATACTCCGCCAGAGCCTTACGGATGTTCTGGCAGAGGCGCCTCTCGAAGAAGGCACGGTTTCCCTTCTTGAGACCGACCTCATGATAGTGGCAGAGGAAGAAGCGCCGCACGAAGGCAATTATAGACCGAACAGGAACGGCGGTTTCCCAACCGTCGAACTCCGCACGAACGACGCGGCGAGATGGAGCCGGACGATAAAACACCAGTGCCTTCAATCGTCCATCCTGCCTCGGAAATCCGGCGCGGACGGCGAGTCCGATCGGCGTGCGGTAGAATCACCGCATGAATCGTCGCAACTGTCTTCTTGGTTTTCTGGGAATCGGCCTCTTTTCCGGCCGCACTTCCACCGCTGCTCATCACAAGCCGATCCAGCTTCACGTGGATCTGGAAGTGGACCCGGCCCGGGAAGGAGAGATGGTGGAGAACTTCCACAAGATCTTCCGGCCGGCCATCAGCGCCCAGCCCGGCTTCGTCGAGGTCCGCCTGATGAAGCTGCGGCAGGCCCTGGCGGGTCCGGCTCCCGGCAACTTCAAGTACCGGCTCCTCATCAGTTTCAAGACCGAGGAGCAGCGCCAGACCTGGGTGGCCACGGATGAGCACCAGCGGGTCTGGCCCACCATCGAGAAGACCCTCACCGGGTCGAAGTACGGTGTCCTTCTTTACGACGTCGTCTGAAGCTTTCTTCGAGCCGTCAGGTAACGATGTTGCGCGGACGCCCCTCGAGGAAGGCGATGACGTTGTCCACGACCCCCTGATTGAGGAGGTCGTAGCCTTCGGGGGTCTGGTCGGCGCTGTGCGGGGTCAAGACCACCTGCTCGCACTCCAACAACGGGTCGTTCCCAGGGAGCGGCTCGGTGTCGTACACATCCAGACCGGCGCCGCCCAGATGCCCTGAGTCGAGGGATTCCACCAGCGCAGCCGTGTCGACGATGGCTCCCCGGGCCGTATTGACCAGAAGACTCCCCGGTTTCATCAACGACAGCTCCCGGGCGCCGATCAGATGCCGGCTCTCCGGAGTCAGTTTGAGGTGAAGCGTCACCACGTCCGCCACTTGCAACAGCTCGTCCAACTCCAGGAAACGGACCCCCAGCTCCCGGCTTCGCTCGGCGGAAGGATGGAACGTCCAGGCAACCACATCCATTCCCAGCGCCCGGCAAAGCTCGACCATCTTGGCACCGATAGCGCCGGTTCCAATGACGCCGACGGTCTTGCCCCGCAGGTAGACGTTGTTCATGCCGATCCATCGGCCCGCCCGCAGTTCGGCAGTCTGGTAGGAGACCCGCTTGGAGGCGGCCAGCATGAGAGCCAGTGCATGCTCGGCCACCACCGCGGCCGTCATCCCGGGAATGTTGGAGACGATGATGCCTTGCTCCCGTGCCGTCTCCAGATCGATGGAGTCGGTGCCGATCCCACACACGGTGATGAAACGCAGGCGGGGAAGTTGCTTCAACAGGTGCCCGGGCCATTTGACGGCGCCCCGGGAATTGATCATCACCTGCGCGTCCCGGACGCGGGTCAGTTTCTCGGCGTCGCCGGCGGGACGAGTGGAGTAGAGGGACACCTCTCCATAGGGGCGCAGCCGCTCCAGGTGAGGTGATCCGGCCAGTTGCACCGGGTGGTCACCGGGAACCACGATCAAGGGTTGCTTTGCCATTGCAGTAGTACCTTTCCTCTGGACGATGGTAGGATCGGGACCAGTTTTTCTTGCTGAACGCCGACCGGAACAGCGTTCACAGTAGTACTTCGGGCCGGGACGCGGCAAGGCCCACCTGAACGAGACCCGTGAAATGATCAGGCGCCGAGATTTCCTCCGGAAGACCGCCGCAGCAGGGGTTCTGGCCATGAGCGGGAAGGTGGTTCCAGGCGCCGCCGGTTCCGGCAGAGGAGACCAGGGAACCGCCGTTCCCGTCCCCTTTTCGTACGAGATTCCCCACACCCGAAAGACGATTCCCATCCAGGGCGCCAGGATCTACCCCATGCCCAGTCCCTTCTCCCGGACCGATACGCGGACCGGCCTGACCCGGGACGGCCGCGTCTACGCGGCGGGCAGCGGATATTTGTGGGCGTCCACGGACCGGGGCAGGACCTGGACCATGCGAAAGCTCCCGGTGGGCACCGGCGGCGGGTTCGGAATACTGGACGACGACGTTTTCATCCTGATCCACGACGCGCCGGACCACTCGGTGACCTATGTCCAACGCTCCACGGACTACGGTGAGTCCTGGAGCGAGCCCTTTCCCCTGGACGTGAGCCCCTACACCTTCAGCGGCTCCGGTTGGAGCGACGTCTACCAGCACCCGGACGGAACCGCCATGGTCACCGTGACGCTCCGCCACCGCGACGGGGTCGACGAATGGGACAACCCTCGAGTTCGCGGTTTCCACGACCACATCTTCCGGTCCCGGGACGGGGGCCGGACCTGGGGAGACCGGACCCTGATCCTGCCCTATTCGGCCGAGAGCACCTTGATGGCGGTCAAGGACTCGAACCGGATGTTGGCCTACATCCGAGCCCAGAGACCGATGCTCCAGGAGGACCCATCCGACTTCCGGGAGAAGACCGGAGCCAGCCCCACCGAGGAGTGGGTCCTGAAGAACGGGGTCGTGGCCGAGTCCGCCGACGGGGGCCGGACCTGGGTGAACCCCAAGCTTTTCGACCTTCGGGGCAGCATTCCGGGCGAGTTCGTTCAGGTCCCCGATGGAAGGATCGCGGCCATCTGGTTGCAGCGCTACCCCTACGAGCTGGCCGGGATCCGGGCGCGCATCAGCTCCGACGGAGGACGGACCTGGGCCCCGACGACCTATTCGCTCATGCACGGGCACGGCTACCCGGACAGCGTCGTCTACCCCGACGGCACCATTGTCACCGTTTGCGAAACTACGGACTTGAACCACCGGGGCCGCGTGCTGGGCAGCCGCACCATGGCAGCCCTCCATTGGCGCCTCGGAAGGGCGACTTCCTAGTCGCCCATTGGGAGCTACGATTTCCAACCGCCGGATTCCGGAGTAACGACCGAGCAGAATTGGAAAGGGCTGAAGAAACGCCCGACTCGAAAACTGCCCCTTCCAAGGAGTCGCCATGCAACGACCCAGGATTCACGCAATTCATTTTCTATGGGCTCTTCTGCTCGGGATCGGATGCAATTGGGTTTTGGTGCTGATCCTGAAAACGAGCTGCATTCCCTCTCCGAGTCCCTCCGGAGTAACCCCGGGCGACCCCGGCCAGCCCATCCCCTTCACCCCCAACGGAGAAATCCGAATCACCCGGGACCACCAGGAAATCGGAACCCTCCCCGCCGAATATATCCCTCTCGACTATCCCGACATGCCGTGGCGGGGCGACCCTGGTATCGGCATGACCGGGGACGGAAGTATCTACGTCTCCCTCTACGCCCGGGTCTTTCTCTCCCGCGACGGCGGAAAGTCCTGGGAGAGCCGCTCCATCGACGTCGATTCTCTGGACCCGCCCATGCGGGCCAAGAACTATGACTCATTCGGAGTGCTGCAGGACGGCACCCTGCTCTGGGCCTATCGCGCCGACGATCCACCCACCGACTTTCTGCTGCGCAGCACCGATGGCGGCAAGTCGTGGCACTCCTGGAGCCGGTTGGAAAACCTGTCTCCGTTCATCCGGGCGGGAGGGAACCAGAACTGCCTGCTGGAACTGCGGGACGGCACCCTCTTGTGGCCCACCATCATGGCCGCCCAACACGCCTATGACCACAATGAGGACGCCTCGAAACCGCCGCCCACCACCTATGTCTTCCGTTCCACAGACGGTGGGAAGAGCTGGAAGGAGAAGCATTCCTTGCAGCAGTGGGGCACCGAGACCAATCTGCTGGAACTTCACGACGGCCGCCTTCTGGCCGCCATCCGTTACCAGCGCAGATACGAGGCTCCTCCCCCGCAGAACGAACCGCCGGCCCTGATCGAGGACCACGCCCAACGGGAGATCCAGAAATCCACCGTGGGAAAACGGGTCTTCCTGGCCGATTCCGCAGACGGCGGCAGGAGCTGGCAGGACTTCCGCCCCGTCTGGCGTCAGACGGACGGGCCCATGGATCTGGAGTTCGGCCAAGCCCACGGGCACATGGTCCAGCTCTCCGACGGGACGGTGGTCCTGGTGGTAGAAGATCGCTACCCCTACCCGGAGGGGGACGTCAGGGCCCGGATCAGCCGGGACGGCGGACGGACCTGGTTGCCCGAGGTCTACCATCTGAGCCCCGGTCACGGCTACGGCGCCAGCGTCGTCCTGGAGGACGACACTATCGTGACCGCCTTGGGGAACACACCCCTGGACGAGAGAGGACGCCCCGTCGGAGGTTACACGGCCCAAGTCGTCCGGTGGCAACTGCCCAACTGAAACCGAACCCGAACCGGGCCGTCCCCACGGACTGCTATCTGAAACGAATCGAGTAGAGGTCCGCGTCCTTGAGGACGAAGCGGAGGCGGACCGGTTGCCCCGCCAGGGGGGAGACATCCGTCCCGTTCCGCCAGGCGGCGACACGCTCGATCTCATCCCCCACGATCTCCATGGAGTCCTCCAGCCCGTAGCCTGCGATGGGCTCGCCGTTGGACGACTGGATCTCCACCCGCACGCTGCCGGCGGCGGAGGTTGAGGTGTTGAGCAGCAGTTCCCTGCCCGAGAAGGTGAGCGGGCGGGTCACCATTTCGCCGCCGTCATAAGGAGCATTGACCGACGCGAAGCCGTCCACCCTCAACACGTACCGGCGGATGTGCCAGTATCGGGTGCCGGCCTCGCGGGTGACGTATATGGAGATCTCCCGCGGGCCGGTGGGCACCACGCCGCGAAGGGCGAAGGTGGTGCGCGTGATCCAGTTCCGGGCTCCCGGTCCGGGACGAATGAAACCCTCCCGGAACGTCGTGTCGTAACGGTTGCCGGGTCCACGCGTGGTCATGAGGACCGTCTCGGAGGAGTCCATCCACCTCCCCTCCGGGACCCCCGCCGCCCGAGCCTCCTCGTCGGTCAACACCCGCCGGCCCACCATTAGCCGGGCCGGAAACGCGAGATAGATCTGGGGCGCCCGGTAGTAGGGCAGCGTCAGGTTGATGTAGAGGTGGTTCTCGGGAATGGCCCCGCCGTCTCCGTAGGTCATGGGTTGGAACTCGGACCACTCGTACAGGTCGGGAGCCGTGAGCCGGGCGATGGCCCGCCGGCCCACCGATCGATTCGGTGAAGTGAAGTAGCGCGAGTAGATAACGTACCGCTGCTCGGTCTCCGACCAGAAGAAGGAAAAGTCGCCGTCCAGCGTTCCGTAGAGGTTGTTCCGGAACAGCGGCTTGTCTCCGAGCCGCTCCCAAGCCTTCCCGTCCCTGGAGACCCAGGGGATGACGTCGGTGGGGCTTCCCTGCCACAAACCCTGCTCGTTCACCGTCAGCCTGCGGGCCAGTTCTTCTTCGGTGGGATTCGCCCGGTGTCCTTCGTCCAACTTGAGCGCTATAAGGCGCCGTCCGGCCGGGACGCCCGGCCGGGTATCGAGATAAACCCTGGCGGCAGGTTCCTCCAGATGATCGTAGAGGTACTCGCCGCCGGTTGTTCCCACCAGGTTGTTCTGCCGGCTCCCGTCGACCTCGATGAGCCCCAACGCCGGCCTCG
>JAPOYZ010000413.1 GCA_026706325.1 Candidatus Aminicenantota bacterium | reverse complement strand
CTTCAATCTGGACATCTCCCTGCGCCGGACTTTCCGTCTGGCCGAGACTCAGAGGCTGGAGGCCAGGGTGGAGGCTTTCAACGCCACCAACCGGCCCAACTTTGTGGTCAACGAGAGACAGCAGACTCTCCTCTACGGAACCGCCGGCTTTGGCGTCCTGGCCCAAACGCTGGCCGCCCGGCAGATCCAGTTGGCCCTGAAGTTCTATTTCTGACTCGAATCATCACTTTCAAACAGAACGAAGGAGGACCACTCCATGCTCCCACTCTCCCGAATCCGTCGCGGTGTACTCTCGATTCTGGTCTCGGCGGCGTTCCTTGGCGGATACACGGCTACCGCTGAAACGGCTGCGAGCCCGGACCGGCAGTTGGCCCGCTACAAGTTTCTCCTCATCGACGACGACCCCCTGGTGGAGCACCACAACTTGCGCCGCAAGGTGAATCAGGCGGTCAAGCACAAGGACCCGGTGCTGCGTCTCGACGCCCCCTGGGAGACGGAACGGGACATGCTCAACTACGTCTCGGTGATGTACGACGAGGAAGAGCAGATCTTCAAGATGTGGTACACGCTCATGCGCTGGAAGGGAGAGACGTCCGACGGTCCCCGGGGCGTGGCCTACGCCGTCAGCCGGGATGGACTCAACTGGGAGAAACCGAAACTGGGCCTGGTGGAGGTGAACGGTTCGCGGGAGCACAACATGGTCATCGACTTCAAGCGGACATTCGTCTACTCCATCATCAAAGACCCCAGCGACATCGCCGCCCGCCGTTACAAGATGATCTTCAACACCTTCGGTGAAGAGTCGCGCTGGGCCCGGCACCACTCGGCGTTGAACCTGGCCTATTCCCACGACGGACTGCACTGGGAGCGGCCCCGCCACGTCAACCCGGTGATCCGCGGCATCAGCGACGACAACTGTACCCTCTTCTACGACCCGGACCGCCGGAAATACGTGCTGATGACTAGGCGGGTACCCAACGTCCCGCGGGACATCTCACAGTACGAGAGTTACGACCTGGTCAACTGGGAGGACACGGGCCGCGTCCTGGTGGCCGGCGACGATCTGGACCCGCCGGAGCTCTACAACATCTACGACATGCCGGTCTTCCGCTACGAGAACTTCTTCCTGGGCATCATCAATCCCTACTACGTCCATCCCTTCGCCCCCACCTACGGCGCCTACCACAAGCCGCCCGACTACCCCCGGGGCAAGGTGGGCCAGTTGGAAATCTCCCTGGCCTACAGCCGCGACGGCAGAACGTGGCATCGTCCCGACGACCGCTCGCCGGTGGTGCCTGTGGGTAAGCCGGGCGCCCAGGACGGCGGCATGCTCTACCCGGCAGAGAACCCCCTGGTGCGCGACGGGGAGACCTGGATCTACTACACGGCCAGCCGCCTGAATCACACCTGGTGGGACTGGCTCTCCTACGACCTGTCTCAAGGGACCCGGGACGTGGCCGTTCTGATGGTGGCCCGCATGCCGGAGGACCACTGGATCTCCCTGGACGCGGGAGAGGAAGAGGGCTGGTTGATGACCAAGCCGTGGGGTCCGGCCTACGAGATCCTGGTGAACGCCGACGCCGAGGGAGGCTCAATCGAAGCGGAGCTGGTCACGCCCTACGGGGAACCGATCCAGGACTTCACCCGGGCCGATTCGGTTCCATTGACGTCAGACGGAAACGCCCAGAAGCTGACCTGGAAAAGCGGACGGTCTCCCTACGATCTGAGCGTGGAACAGTACGGCGGGGTCTGCCTCAAGCTGTATCTCAAATCGGCGAAGCTCTACTCCTACACCTATACGCTGCCCGATCCCGACGGCGATCTGGCCCGGCGCCAGGCCAACGCCCGCTGGCTCGACGTGATCACTCACCGGTCCGGGCACTGGGGCCGGGACTCCAATGAGCCGGCGGCCGGCGTTCCCCCGCATCCCCGTCACCAGTCCAACCCCGCCGGGGGCCGGGAGGACTTCGGCAAGCGGATGCAGGAATCGATCCGCAACAAGAAATGATGAGGAACCGGCAGGTGATGGGTATGGATTCTCGACCCTGATCTCTTTCGGTGGGCGCGTCCAGCGTAGTCCGTTTATGGTGGGCGGAATTCTCACGTCACCGGTACACCTTGTCCCGGCGACCGACCCTCACCACCAGCACGCGGAACACGCCGTCCTCAAGGTGGGCGATGATGCGGAAATTGCCAACCCGGTACCTCCAGAACTCGCCCATTTTGGCTCCCTTGAGGGCCTTTCCAATGCGGCGTGGGTCTTCCAAAGCCCCAACACGACTATGCAAAAAGGCAAGAATCCGCCGTGCCACAGGCCGATCCAACTTTTCCAAGTCGCGGACCGCCTCCCGATCCAGTTCAATCCTCCAACCCATAGCGCTGCATCACTTCTTCCAGCGACACGGTCCGAGACTGTCCGGATCGAAGGGCGATCAGCCGTTGTTCTGCAAGGTATAAATCCTCAAGGTCGTCCAAGTGTTCCCGAATGGCCTCGATCATGTAGAAGGTCTTGCTGCGCCCCGTACGGTCGGCCAACCGTTGCAGGCGTTGCGAAACTTCATCCGGCAAGCGTAGAGAGACAGGAGCCATGAGGATCCTCCTTCGCGTGGTTTGTGTGATACAAGTATCTCATAAATTGTTTTGCCCATCACGGCAGTGGCTTGCGCTTGCGGCCATTGACTTCGGCGGTTGGACAGTCGCGGTTATTGGGACGCCAGGTGGAGCTCGAACTGGTCCATGGAGAGCTTTCCCGTCACCTCTTCCGAGAACCCCACGAAAGAGAATCCGTAGCTGGCGCTGTTTTTGAGCATATCGTTCAGGGAGGTCATGGACGGGGCCCAGCTCCGGTGCCAGAGCGATTCGTCGTTGACCAGGACGAAGTGTTCGGGCGGGCCCCATTCCCCGTGATGGATCTTGAGAGGCCGGCCCGTGTAGTGCCACCGCGTACCCCCGGAGTGGACCCAGAAGAAGCACTGGGCCCCCTTCAGATCCAGGTCGTCGCCACGAAGGTGAACCGACACGCGGGCGCCCCGCAGATCGAGGGCTTCCTCCTCGCGAAATCCCGTGGGCCGGGGAGTCGTACTCGGCCCTTCCTCGAGGTCCTCGGCAATCCACCGGTGATAGAGGATCAGAGGCAGGATCGAATGGGGGTCCTCCGGGGTATCGATCCGCCACCGGGAGTCGTCCCCCCAGACATAGCCGGAATTCCCCACCCCACCGGTCGGCTCCCAACTGGTCAGGAAAAAGACGTTCTCGTTGCCGCTTCCGCCGGTGTAGTCGTAGATCTGCCAGCTCTCCCGGCCGGCGTCGAAAGTGTTGATCCGCTCCGTGGTCGTCGGCATCGTTTCCATCCCTCCGCACCCGATGGAAATGGCCAGTAGCGCCGCCAGACATCCGAACTTCATAATCCCTCCCGGAACCGTGGCTACGACCCGGCAGGGTCGATCAGGTTCCCGTCCTGGTCGAGTCGTTTCACTTCCCCGAGATTGAGCTCCCGGACCCCCTCCTCGATCTTCGAAAGGTCGCCGACGATGACCCACACCAACTGGTCGGGGCGAATGACGTCATTGGCGGACGCTTGGATGGCGGGGATATCCAAGGCTCGCACCTCTCCGGGGAAAGTCCGGTAGTAGTCGTCGGCCAGCCCGTAACGGACGATCTCGGCGATGGTTCCCCCCACCGCGCCCGAGGTCTCCCACCGCCCGGGAAGGCTGAGCGTCTGGGCCTTCTTGGCACGGTCCAGCTCCTCCGCCGTGGCGGGCCTCTCTCCCCGGTACTCCCGCAGCTCCCGATCAATCTCCGCTGCGGATTCCTTGGTCTTGTCCGTCTGAACCGGCGCGTAGACGATGAAGGGCCGTTGCCCACGCGCTCCCAGCAGGAGGGTCCGGGCCCCGTACGACCAATGCTTTTCTTCACGCAGGTTCATGTTGATGCGGGAGGTGAAGCTGCCGCCGATGATCCGGTTCATGGTGATCACGGAGATTTCGTCCGGATTGTTGGTGGGTGGCGCCACGTGCCCGGCGAAGATCAGCGACTGTTGAGATCCGGGCCGGTCCATGAGGTAGACCTGCGATCCGGAGTGGTGGTCCACTCGTCCCACCTGCTTCTGCGGCACCGGTCCGCTCTGCCAAGTCTTGAAGACCCGCTCAAGCTGAGGCTCGATCTCCGACAAGGTGGTGTCCCCCACCACGATCAGGGTGGCGTTGTTGGGCCGGTACCAGGTGGCGTGGAAATCCTTGAGCTGGTCCCGGGTGATGGCCTTCGCCGACTCTTCGGTTCCAGATCCGGTCAGCGGGTTCCCGTAGGCATGATCGGGTCCGTAAATCAGCTTGGGCATCACCCGCAGAGCCATGGGGACGGGACTGACCTTCTCCCGTTGGATCCGGGCCAGGAGCTGGCGCCGGAGCCGCTCCAGCTCCTTCTCCGGGAAGGAGGGATTCAAGACAACGTCGGCATAGAGGTCCAGCGACTCGGCGAGATTCGACTTGAGCGCCGACAGTGAGACCGTCGAGTCGTCGAGGGAGGCGGTGCTGCCGATATTGGCCCCAAGACGGGCCGCTTCCTCGCTGATCTCAAGCGCGCTCCGGGTCGAGGTCCCTTCGTCCATCATGTCCGCCGCCAGGTTGGCTGTCCCGGCCAATCCGCCCAGATCGGCGGCATAGCCGGCATCCATGAGCAACCTGAAGTTGATGACGGGCACCGCGTGACGCTCGGCCAGAATCACCTTCAGACCGTTGGAGAGGGTCGCCTTCTGAAGGCGGGGAAACTCGGCGGGCGGCGGCTCGCCCACGTCGGGCAACCGGTCCCGATCCGCTCCGGAATCGGCCGTCGAATACTTGGGAAACGGGTGCACTTCCAGGATGAAGTCGCCGTCGGACAACCAGTCGCGAGCCACGTCCCGGAGATCATCGGGAGTCGCCTCTTCCAGGTATCGGAAAAATTTCTTATAGGTATCGGGAGAACCGCCGTAGACCTCGTTGGACGCCAGGATGTCGGACTTGCCGCCGAACCCGCCGACCCGTTCCAGACCCCTTACGAAACTGGCAAACGTCTGCGTTCTGGCCAGATCCAATTCGGCTTGGGTGGGCCCCTCTTGAATGAATTTCTCCAACTCTTCGGCCAGGGTCCGCTCCACTTCACCCAGAGTCTTCGACGGGTGAGCCGTGGACATCACTTGGAATCGGCCGCTCAATTCCCGGGCGTAGAGGAAACTGGACGCATCCGTGGCGATCTGGTCCTGGTAGACCAGCCGTTTGTAGAAACGCGAGGTCTTGCCTCCGCCCAGAATATCGGCCACCAGGTCCAGGAGAGCCGCTTCCCGGGTGCCCCACTGGGGAACGTTCCAGGCCCGGTAGATTCGTGCCTGGGGGACACGGTCCTGCATCTGTTGCCGATGGGTCCCCGTCATCTTGGCGATCCAGGCTTCCTGTTTGTCCACCGGAGGACCGGAGGGAATGTCTCCAAAGTAGTGCTCGACCCTTTTCTTGACCTCCTGGGCGTCCACGTCGCCGGCGATGGACAGCACCGCGTTGGCGGCGCCGTAATAGGTCTTGAACCAATTCTTCACGTCGTCGAGCTCGGCGGCGTCCAGATCCTCCATGGAACCGATGGTGGTCCAGGAATAGGGATGGCCCGCCGGATACGTATTCTCGGTCAGGAGGGTCCAGGCCCGGCCGTACGGTTGATTCTCCCCTTGGCGTTTTTCGTTCTGCACCACCCCGCGCTGTTCGTCCAGCTTCTCCTGGGAGATGGCGCCCAGCATATGGCCCATGCGATCCGATTCCAGCCACAGAGCCAGATCCAGGGCGTTCTTGGGGACGTTTTCGAAGTAGTTGGTGCGATCGGCGTTGGTGGTGCCGTTCATCCCGGTGGCGCCGACCTCCTCCAGGGGCTCGAAGAACTCGCCGGGCCAGTGTTCCGTCCCGTTGAACATGAGGTGCTCGAAGAGGTGGGCGAATCCCGTGCGGCCCGGCTTCTCGTTCTTGGACCCCACGTGGTACCAGACGTTCACGCCCACGATGGGCGCCTTGTGATCCTCGTGGACGATCAGGGTGAGGCCGTTGGGCAGGACGAACTTCTCGAAAGGAATGTCGATCTGGGACGCCATTGAGCCGTCGGCGCTCTTCGCAGGGAAGGCGACGCTGGGCCAGACCAGGATCAGAGAGATCAACACGGCCAGTTTCTTCATGGAATTCAACCTCCAGAATTTCCGAACAACCGCCGGGCTCAACGCATTTCGAAGGCGAAGAGCTTGGCGCCTCGCAGTTGGAACCGCAGGCGAAAGGCTTGACCCGGATCGACTCCCAGATCCGGACGCCCCTTCCAGGTCACCTGCTTCGAGAGCCGGTCACCAGACAGGATATCGCACTCGGCCAGGCTTCTGCCCTCCACGCCAACCACCTCCACTTGCACGGATCCGTTCCGGCCCGTGTCGAAATTGAGCCAGAGGGACTTTCCCCGGCTGGAGAGTGGGTTCGTGACGAACCTCCCCTCCTCGTCCGCCACCACGGCGCTGAGCCGCTGCTTGGGCCAGACGGCGAAAGCAATCTCTCCCAAAGGGCTCAGCCGGGGAAACTTGTGAGGGACGGCGAATCCGACGTAGGGCAGGATGACCCGGTTTCCGGAGATTTCGGCCAGACCGGCGCCGGGGAAGAGGCATCCGGCGTCGAACGACCCTTCCGAACCGGGCTCCAGGACCGGTCCTCCCGGCAGGAAGTTCCAGATCCGTCCAGCCAGGCTGGCGGCGACCCGCACTGTGCTGGTGTCCAGGTTGCGGTGGTAGATCATGGGAAACATGAGGTGCATGGTGCTCGTGCCCGGGTAGAACGCCCTGCCGTTGGTGTAGTAGTCGACCCACGCCGACTCTGAAGGGTCGGGGGCCAGAACCATCTCCGGGCGGGGCCAGCGCCGGAAATCGGTGGTCTCGGCCCGGCCGATCATGCGCCGTCCCCAGACCCCCATCCGGAAGTAACCCACGTAACGGCCCAAACGTTCGTCCCAGTAGGCCGTGGTTCCGGTGTCGCTGACGTGGCCCATCAGCGGCTCCTCCAGTTCCCGCCACCGGATGCCGTCCGGAGAGACCGCCCCCATGAGAGCCGTCCCGTCTTTCGAGGCGGGAGTCACCGATTCGGGATGGGCGGCCTGCATCCGCTCGACGGTCGCCTGGTCGACGGCGGCCTGGTAGACGGCCTTGAATCGCTCGGCGGGCTCGGCGGTGGGATCCACGAAGATGGCCGGACCGTGAATCCCGTATCTGCAGACCCCCGGCCCCAGGACGATGTTGTTCTGGCGGCTTCCCTGGAACTCCACCTGCCCCAGCGGCGGCTTGCGGTAGTTCAGGCCGTCTTCGGACTCGGCATAGCAGACCATGTAGCCTTCCGAGCTCCGGCCGAGCCGGTAGGTGGTGGTGTTGTAAAAGAGAATGTACTTCCCGTCATGGTGGATCAGGTTGACGTAGGGCGTGAAGTACTCCCAGGGCCGGTCGTTGCTGATCACGGGTCCCAGCTTGCCCGCCGTCTGCACCTCGATCCGGATTCCGGTGGGGACCTCCCGGGGAAGGCCCTCGATCTCGGAGTTGATCTCCGGGCCGTATTCTTCGGGCCGATCCCGCTGGATCCGCTGCCCCCGGTACCTGTAGGTCACATGGCCCGGATTGACGTAGCGCCAATCCACGAAGAGATGGGGTCCCGGTTCCAGCGGGTAGGGGCGCTGATGGTAGCCGTAGGCGTAGAGGGCGGCGTCCGGAGACGGCTTGAGGGAGTTCTCGCCTCCCTCCGCACAGGTGTCATCGGCGGTGCCAAAGAGAACCGCAAGGGACGCCGAAACCAGCAAAATCGTGAATCGTCTCATGGAAATCAGTCTCCAGTGTCCTATTTCGAACAGATTGTCCGATGAAAACCGGATCGGTTACAAGGAACCCGTGTTCCTGCTATGTTTCGGGAATCTCCCAAACGATGGAGCGCACTCGATGCAAGATTCCCTCGAGCGGTTGACATCTTCGCTTCGAAGCTCGCAGATGCTGCGCCTCCTCTTGGTCGGGTTCCTGGCTTTACTGCTTCAGATTCCCATCGAGATGATCGCGGAGCTGGTGTCGGAGCGCCAGGAGAGGCGGCGGGAGGCGGTGGCTGAGGTTTCGTCAAAGTGGGGAAACGACCAGATCATCACTGGTCCGGCGCTGGTCGTGCCCTACACTCAGGTTTGGACCGAGGTCGCAACGGGCGGACAGGATTTCGCGCGAACCGAAGTCCGACACGCCGTATTCCTCCCCGAGCGCCTCGACTCTCGCGGCTCTATCGACACCGAGACCCGCTTTCGGGGGATCTTCTCAATCCCGGTCTACCGCGTCAGCCTGACGGTCGAGGGCGAGTTTGCACGTCCCGGCTTCGCCGAGTTCGATGTGGAGCCTGAGGCGGTCGACTGGGATCGAGCCTATCTGGCTGTCGGAATATCGGACGCGCGCGCAATCCAGGAAGAGACCTCCGCGCTGTGGAACGGCCGGCGCGCTTCGTTCCTTCCGGGAACCGGAGCCTTCCTGGGCGGGGTCCCGGGGATCCACGCGGTGGTCGGAGCGGCGGACGCAACGGAGCGGTTCAGATTCTCTTTTCCGCTCTCTCTGAATGGCAGCCTCGGTCTCTACCTCACTCCCTTCGGACAGCAGACTGTCGTCGAACTCCGGTCGGACTACGGCCATCCCAGCTTTCAGGGGACTTGGCTCCCTGACGAGCGCTCCGTGTCGGCCACGGGCTTTCAGGCCAAATGGTCGATCCCGTTTCTGGGCCGAAACTATCCGCAGGCGTGGCGGGCTGAGGATACGATGAATGAAGCCGTCGACGGCTCACGCTTCGGTGTCGAGCTGGTCCATCCGGTCGATCATTACCGCATGGCGGAGCGCAGCGTAAAGTACGCCTTCCTCTTCGTCCTCCTCCCCTTCGCCGTCGTCTGGCTGATCGAAGTCCTGTTGGGCGTTCGCGTCCATCCGATCCAATACCTCATGCTGGGAGGGGCTCTCTGCCTCTTCTACCTTCTGGAGCTCTCGCTGTCGGAACACATCGGATTCCCGTTCGCCTACGCCATGGCCGGCAT
>JAPOYZ010000619.1 GCA_026706325.1 Candidatus Aminicenantota bacterium | reverse complement strand
TGCCCATCGAACGCAACGAGCTGATGGCCGTGCCCGACCCCACGTCCAGGGTGTTGCAACTGGCCGCCGGGACCATCGACTACGTGTTCGACCTGCCGGTGACGGCGAGTGCTTCGTTGCCGGCTGGGGTCGAGACCTATCCGGCCCCTCACAACGGCCAATACCACGTTGCCTTCAACGGTGGGTTGCCGAACGATCACCCCTTGCGGAACGCTCGGGTCCGGCAGGCGATCTCGCTGGCCATCGACCGGGATGAGGTCAATCAGAAGCTCCGGCCCGGGGATTCCAGTACGCGGGACCGCCGGAAAGCCTGTTCAACCTTCCCTTCGGCGGAAAGCGGAACCTGCAGGCCGCGCGGGAGCTGTTGGCCCAGACCCCGTTCAGTGACGGTTTCAGCGTGACGTTGCAGGCCTGGGGCCAACGCAGCGGTTGGACCGATGCCGCTCTGGTCATTGCCGCCAACCTGGAAGACCTTGGAATCCAGGTTCAGGTGGAACCCCTGGAGGATGCCGTGGCCAGCTCCAATCTTCGCTCCGGCGGCTACGAGATGCAGTTTTCGGGTCTGGCGGCGGGTCCGATGAATTTCTTCAGGAGTCAATGGATTCCGGGGGCAACCTGGACCGAATCCCTCCGCTATCGCAATCCGGAGGTGATCCGCCTGGTGAACTCGGCCTCCGTCGCCATTGATTTCGACCGGAGAATCGAGCTTATCCATCGCGCCCAGGAGCTGGCGCTTCAGGACATGCCGCTCGTCCCGATCTCGGAGCGGGTCGTTCTGGTCGGAAGCCGGATCGACCGGAAGATCCTGTTCGAAGCCAACCTCCCGCCCGGCACCAATCCCATGGTGGCGACCCTGGCCGAGTTGCAGCGAGACTCCGGCCCATCTTCCACCGGTGAGTAGGTGACCAACGGAGCGACCCCCGAACCCGCCGGGACCACACCCTCTTCCGCGAGTGTCACGCACCTTCTCGCCAGGACCCTCCGCCATCTCGCCCGGGCCGCGTTGGCCGCGCTGGGCGTGCTGCTTGTCACCTTCACTCTGATCCATCTCATCCCCGGCGATCCGGTGGAGCTCCTGTTGGGGGACACCGCCACCGCGGAACTGGTCGCCAAATACAGGCAGATCCTGGGACTGGAGGGCAGTCTTCCCCAACAGTTCACCAGATACCTGGGGTCGGTGGCGCGGGGCGACCTGGGCACCTCGATTCAGACCGGGCAGAGCGTCAACTCGGTCGTCGCCCGGACGCTTCCCATGACTGCCTGGCTGATCGGCGTGACGGTGTTGATGGCCCTCCTGATGGCGATTCCGCTGGGGGTTGCCGCCGCCCTGCTGCGGGGTACTTGGTTCGACCATGCCTTCCGGGTCGCCACTTCCGTCTCCCTGGCCACTCCTTCCTTCTACTTCGGGTTGCTCCTGATCCTCCTCTTCGCGGTGCGCCTGGGTTGGGCCCCGGTGGCCGGGTATCAACCCGGGTTCCCGGGCAACCTCCAATACCTCTGGCTCCCCGCCCTGACCATGAGCGGGGCTCTGGTTCCGATCCTGGCCCGGGTCCTCCAGAGTTCCATCGCCGAGACCATGGAGCAGGAGTTCGTGGAGACGGCCATCGTCCGGGGACTGCCGGCCCCGATCCTGGTGTGGCGCTATCTGCTGCGGCCGTCGCTGGCCCCCACCATCAGCCTGCTGGGCTACATCCTGGGACAGCTCCTGAGCGCCACGGTGGTGGTCGAGATCGTGTTCAATCTCCCGGGCATGGGGACGGCCTTGGTGGTGGAGGGCGTCCTGCTGAGGGACTATC
Source organism: Candidatus Aminicenantota bacterium (assembly GCA_026706325.1). GTDB lineage: Bacteria > Acidobacteriota > UBA6911 > RPQK01 > JAJDTT01 > JAJDTT01. The sequence goes on along the minus strand of JAPOYZ010000619.1, from coordinate 7,350 downwards.
CCGTGGTCCAGGGCATCATCCTGATCTTCGCGCTCATCGTGGTCGCCGTCAGCTTCCTGTCCGATACGGTCAGCGGCTGGCTCGACCCGAGGACCCGAGTCTCATGAAGCGGCTACGTCGCCTTCTGCCCATGGATCTCAATCGTTCCGCCCTGGTCGGGATATCCATCGTCCTGCTGGTGATCGCCCTGAGCGTTCTGGTCCCTCTGCTCAGTCCCCACGATCCCGTCGGCGCCACCGGGCCTCCGTTGTCGGCCCCCGGCGGGGAACACCTCTTCGGCACCGATCAACTGGGAAGAGACGTCTTCACCCGGACCTTTGCCGCGGGCCGACTGGACCTGATCCTGGCACTCATCGGGGTCTCGGTGCCGCTTCTCATCGGGACCTTCCTGGGAGCCGTTTTGGGGACGACCCGGAACCGTCTGGTGGCCTGGTTGTGGCTGATGGTGATCGACGCCATCAACGCCTTCCCCTTCGTGGTGCTGGTCATCGCCATCGTGGCAGTCGTGGGTCCGGGGGTCTCCGGTCTCTTGATCGGGCTCGCGGCGGTGAACTGGGCGCGCTACGCTCGTATAGCCCGTTCCCGGGCCCTGATCCTGAGGAACGCCGACTTCGTGGAGGCGACCCGGGTTCTCGGATACTCGCGATTGCGAGTTTTGATCCGGCACATCCTTCCCAACGTCTACAGCGAGACCATCGCTTACGGGCTGAGCGACTTCGTGATCGTGGTCCTGACCGTATCGTCGCTCTCGTTCCTGGGAGCGGGGGTCAACCCTCCAACGCCGGAATGGGGCGCCATGATCGCCGACGGCCGGCTCTACCTTCAGACACAGTGGTGGATCACCGTCTTTCCCGGCCTGGCGCTCTCCTTCACCGCCATCGGCGTCGCGCTATTGGCCCACGGCGTGTCCGGCCGGTACGCGGGGGAAAACTAGCCAATGAGGCAGCGGCCAGTGACGGCTGAATCCCCGATACTGCGGGTTGAGAACCTGCGCATCGGCGTGCCGCGGCGGCGGGGAAGCCTATTGTCCATCGTGGACACCGCCGATTTCCAGCTCCAGCGGCACCAGGCCCTGGGCGTCGTGGGGGAATCGGGCTCGGGCAAGACCATGCTCTGCCGCGCCCTGATAGGAACGCTCCGGCGCCAAGGGGCCGTGGTGGCTTCCGGCAGAATCCTCTACCGGGACCGGGATCTGGCGGGGGCCGGCGAGAAGGTCTGGCGGCGGATCCGCGGCCGGCGCATCGGATACGTCCCACAGAGCTCCCTTGCCGGGCTGAATCCCGTGCTCACGGTCCGCACCCAGTTGACGGAGGCGATCCAGGCGGCCCGCCAGGTCTCCACCACGGAAGCGGAAGACCAGGCGCTTCAGCTTCTGGAACTGGTGCGGATTCTCCGTCCGGATCAGGTCCTGGAGATGCGCTCCCATGAACTCTCCGGCGGAATGCGGCAGCGTGTCATGATCGCCGCAACCCTGGCCCAGGAGCCCGAGATCCTGATCGCCGACGAACCGACGACGGCGCTGGACGTGACGATCCAACGCGAGATCCTGAGTTTGATCAACCGGTTGCGGGAGCGTCTGAAGATGGCCCTGATCTTCGTCTCCCACGATCTGGCGGTGATCGAGGAGGTCTGTGACAGCGTGATGGTCATGTACGCCGGCGCGTCGGTCGAGAACGGCCCGTTGGAGACGGTGGTCAGCAACCCGCGTCATCCCTACACCCGAGCCCTGCTGGCCTCGCGGGTGGACTTGGCGATGCCGGGAGAAGATCTGGAGACCATTCCGGGGGACCCGGCGTCGGTCGGCGCCTGGCCCTCGGGGTGCCGCTTTTGGCCCCGCTGCCCGCTGGCAGACCAGGATTGCCGGGAAGGCCCCCAACCGGTGCTGGCGCCTGCCGGACTCCAGCGGACGGCCTGTCTTCACCACGACCGGATGGAGGGCAATCCGTGAACGGACCGCTGCTGGAGGGACGCAACATCACCGTCCGGTTCGGCCGGGGTACGGACGCGCTCGAGGCCGTTCGCGGCGCCAGCCTGACGCTCCATCCAGGCGAGATCGTGGGCGTGGTCGGCGAGAGCGGGAGCGGCAAGACCACACTGGCCCGCGTGCTCGTCGGCCTCCAGCCGGCGGCCGCCGGCACGGTGCAGCTCGAGGGCCGGCCGGTCGTGGAGGCTCACTCGAAGGAACGCATCCCCAAGAACGAACGCTGGAAGATCCAAATGGTCTTCCAGGACCCCTATTCGTCTCTCAACCCTCGGATGCGGGCGTGGGCGGCGGTGGCGGAAGTCCTCCAGGTGTGGCGCGGAATGACGCGAAAGCAGGCCCGCGCGGAAGCGTTCTCCCTGCTTGAATCCATCGGCATCGGTGAATCCCAGGCTCGACGGCTTCCCAAGGCCTTGTCAGGCGGCCAGCGCCAGAGAGTGAGCATCGCCCGGGCGCTGGCTCCCGAACCCAAAATCCTGATCGCCGACGAGCCGACCTCCGCCATCGACCAGTCGGCTCAGGCCCGACTCGCCAACCTGCTGCGACGGCTCCGGGCCGAACGGAATCTGGCCATTCTCTTCATTTCCCACGATTTGGCGCTGGTGCGCTACATGACCTCCCGGGTGTACGTCATGCGCCGGGGTCGCATCGTGGAATCGGGACCGACGGAGACGGTGTTGCGGACGCCACGCCACACCTACACTCAACTACTGATGGAGTCGCTTCCGGGGCAAGGAAGCCGAGAAGCGAGAAGTTAGCAGCAACGGCTCGACTACACCGGGCGAATCCGGATGTTCTTCCAGCGGCACTTGGCGCCGGCCGGCCAACCCTTGCCGCCGTGGACCTGGACGGCGATGCTGCCGGGTTGGCCGACGCGGTTCACGATCTCCTGGCGGTTGTCGACGTACTTCTGATTGGTCGTGGTCGGCCCGTCGAATTCGCAGATCTTCAGACCGTTGATCCAGGTGGTGATGTGCGGTTCGGTTCCGGTGATGAGGACCCGGGCCGTATTCCAGTCGTCGATCTTGTAGGCCTCGATAAATTCCTCCGGCGTGCACGACGAGACCAGTCCGGCCTCCTCCAAGGAGCGGCCGCCGATGGGAGTGAGACGGACCAACCGTTGATCCTGGTCCAGGACGCCGTTGACCTCGAAGGTGGCGCTGTTGAATCCGAAGGTCCCTTCGCCGTAGAGGAACCCCATCTTCCCGTTGTCGTGATAGTCGACCATCATCTGGATGCACTGGCCCTTGTCATTGCTGCGCAAAAAGAGTCCCGAGCAGACGCCCCAGTCCGGTTTGATGTCGATGGAGAGCTCGAAGTCCATGAACTTCTCGTCGGTGAGCAGGATGCCGCCGTTACCCGAGCCGGGGGGATCCTGCTGACCCGTGATGGTTCCATCCTCGACGGCCCACTGCCCACCGGTGCCGTGACCGATCTTCTCCGGGTTGATGTGCCAGCCGTTTAGCGAAACTCCGTCGAAAAGGGACTTCCATTCGGATTCGGCCGACTCCGGACCGGTTGACTCCGGATCGGGAGACGGCGCACAGCCCAATGCCGAGAGTGCCGGAACGAAGCCGGCGCCCGCGGCGCTCCGGGATACGGTTTCGATAAAACGACGGCGATCGATCTTCATGGTTCAGAACCTCTGGACGTGGACATTGAAATTTGCGATTACGGCCTCGACCGTCAGAAACCTGTGGTGCCCGCTGGCCCCCGGCCCCGCAGAGAGCATTCGAGACCTCCGTACTTGACCGGGATTATAGGGTCGTGACAGCGACCAAGACAACGGGCGGGGTCCCGTCGAGCCTCGGCCACACGAGATCAGGTGTTACGATCAGTCACCAAAGTTGGTTATTCTCGGTTTGCACCAAGAACGGGATGAGGAGGTAGCAGAGATGCCGCTAAGGATAGGCGATCCCCAAACCCATGCGCTGGCGAAAAGGCTCGCCAAACTGACCGGACTGCCTCTGACCGACGCCGTCAGAGATGCAATCCAGGCAAGACTGGATCAGATTGAGAAAACGCGACCCACGACCTCGCGCATTGAGGAATTGGACCGAATTGCACTCCACTGCGCGAAGCTGCCGAGGCGCGACCACCGAAGTGCCGACGAGATCATCGGTTACGACAATTGGGGGCTCCCCGCGTGATGGTATTGACACGGGGTACATGCGAAGAGCATGTCAGGGACTGTTGAAGACTGGATGCGGCGGAAGCGGGCTGAATAAGCTGGGAGGTGAAAGATGGGACGTTTGGCGGACAAGGTGGCCATCGTTACCGGCGCCGGTCAGGGATTGGGGGAGTCCGTGGCTCTGCGGTTCGCGGCGGAAGGCGCCCGGGTTGCGGTCGTGGACGTGAATCCTGAGACGGCCGCGGAGACTGTGGAGAGAATCCGTGAGGCCGGTGGCGAAGCGATTTTGATCGTGGCCGACTGCAGTGAAGAGCAGGACACGGAGCGGATGGCGGAGACCACCCTGGAGCAATTCGGCCGGATCGACATCCTGGTGAACAACGCCGCTGTATTCGGCAAGGTCGCGCCTGTTTACGAGATCGATACGGAGGTCTGGGACCGGATCATGCGGGTCAACCTTCGGGGGCCGTTCCTCTGCTCGAAGGCGGTGATTCCCCAAATGAAACGCCAGGGGGCCGGAAGCATTGTCTGCGTTTCGTCGGTGTCGGGCGTGCAAGGCAACGAGAACCAAGCCGACTACAACACCTCAAAGCACGGCCTCATCGGCCTGACCCGCTGCATCGCCCAGGATTGCGGCCTCGACGGCATCCGGGCCAACGCCGTCTGCCCCACTGGCATGAACACGCCCATGATGGCCAACACGCCGGCCGAGAACGTGGCGCCCTATGCGGGCCAGACGCTCATGTCCCGCTTCGCCGAGCCCAGCGAGGTGGCCAACGCCATCCTGTTCCTGGCCAGCGACGAGGCCTCGTACATCACCGGAGCCGTGCTGATGGTGGACGCCGGGATGACCGCGATCCAACCCTCGGGGCGGCAGATGGAAGTGGGCCAAGCGAGGTTTTTGGCGCGAGCTGCGAATCGGTAAACCGGGCCAGCGCACTCCGGCGGCACAAGAGGTCTGGAAGAAAAGAGGGAAAAAGACTGTCCCCTCTCCCAGAGGGGTCAGGCGCCGGATACCGCTTTTTGGTGGTGCGGCTGCGGCTGATTCAACTCCAGCAGGTTCCCGTCCGGATCGTAGAAGAAGAGGACCACCCATCCCCCTTCCTCCGGCTCCCAGTACACGGGCGGAGAGACGAACTCGACGCCCTCTCCCTTCAGGAATTCGTGCGTCGCCTCGATGTCATCCACGTCGAAGCAGATATGTGCCGAAGGGACGTGGTGCAACGGGTACCGGCCCACGGGGCTCTCGGGGGTGATCCACTCGATCAGATCGAGGGTCATGCCCGGGTTCTCGGGCATCCTCAAGCGATACTCCCGGATTCTCACGTCGGGAAACCGGGTCATCTTGGAAACGCCCTGGATGTTCGTATTTCCCGGCGTGGGGTGCTCGACGTACTCCTCCACCTCCAACCCCAGCAAGTGGTGGTAAAAATGAAACGACCGGTCCAGATCGCTCACCATCAAGGCGATATGGTCCATCCTCGTAATCTTTTTCATCCCAGCCATCTCGACACCTCCTTCGAGCAAAGCGGTCCTCCCGGAAATCGGTCGGTACCGAAACACAACGTCATCATCTAGAATAAACCCTCATTGGGACTGACGACGGTCCGTCGGCAGATCATGACTCACTCCGACCCGGATGGTAAATGGAAATGCAGATGAAGACGAAGCGACTCGGAGTCCGATGGATGGGTGCGGCGATTCTGGCCACAGCCGTCACGCTGTCGGCCGGGCCCCCGGAAGAATCCAAACCGAGGAAGATCGGCTACATCTCGCCGGAGATTCCGGAGGTGAATTTCCCGGAGTTGAAGGGCGAATGGCAGGAAGGGCTGGTTCCGGACACCCTGGACCTGGCGGAGCGGGCCCGGCTGTCCATCAACGCGCTGACCGAGTCGGCGGACCCGGACGCGGGTTACGAGATCTGGTGGCACGTGCTCCTGAACCGGAAGCCGCCCGTCCTGGTGCACGACTTCCATGACCTGAACGTTCAGTACAAGTTCCAGGAGGCGCTTCCCCTGCTCCGCTACGTCAGCGGGAGCGACCAGAACCTGGAGGTGGATCAGGCCTGGCCGGAGAACCTGCTGCGAATGCAGGGGGAGGACGGCCTGATCTACATGCCTTTCGACGGCCGCCCCTGGGCGGGGTTCCATGCCGACTGGCTGGAGCAGAAGGGACTCAAGGAGACCCAGTTGGCCAGCACCGTCGCCCAGGGGGGCTGGCTGGGGAACCTCGCCCTCTACTACCTGTTGAGCGGCGACGAGTTCTGGAAGGTACGCTTGGAGAAACTGGTCGACGCCGTGGGCAGGCTGATGATCTACAGGGACGACTACTGCTACTTCCCCTTGATGGCGGTCAATCCCGAAACGGAGATTCCGCAGGACCGGGACGTCGTCGACCCGGACTGCACCCGGGAGGCGAGCGGGGCCGCCTCGGGCTGGATCATTCAGGGCCTCAGCCAGGCCTACCTGGCCATCGGATACCAGCCGGCCCTGGACCTGGCCCGCAAGCTGGCCATCTACATGACGCGGCATTCCGGCTGCTACGACTCGGAAGGACGTTTCCGGGGCGTCCCCCACACCCATCTGCACACCCGCCCCATTTCCGGCCTCCTGGAATTCGCCATGGCCAGCAAGGACCAGGATTTCATCGAGTACTCGAAAAAGTCGTACGAGTACGCCCGGGACTCCAGCGGCAGCGCCACCGTGGGATTCTTCCCCTCCACTCCCGGCGCCGGGGCGCAGTACTCGGCCAAGACGGTCCAGCAGGTGGCCAGATACGGCGTGGAGGGATGCACCATCGCCGACATGGCGGCGCTCGCCATCAAGCTGAGCATCGCCAGGGCCGGGGACTACTGGGACGACGCCGACCGTTACCTGAGGAATCAGTTTGCCGAGATGCAACTGTTGAGGGGAGATTTCGTCAACCGGCTCCTGCCGGAGGACCGCTACGAGACCTGGAACCGCCCCGAGTTCGAGACCTCCGACCGCGCCGTGGAGCGAAACATCGGCTCCGCCATGAGCCTGGCCTCCCCCAACGACTTCGTGGGGCATCCGCTGACCTGGCCGGACCGTCCCGATTCCGACCACCTGTTCCTCATGCACTGCTGCACGGGCAACCACGCCCGGGCCATCTGGTACGCCTGGAGGCACCTGCTCCACCACCGGGACGGGGACCTGAAGGTCAATCTGCTCCTCAACCGGGTGTCGCCGTGGGCGGACGTCCAGAGCTATATCCCCTA
>JAPOYZ010000158.1 GCA_026706325.1 Candidatus Aminicenantota bacterium | reverse complement strand
AGTGCGGCTCCAGCTTCAGGAGGCGCGGCCGGCGGGGACCGTGCTGGAGTTCGACAAACCGTGGGAGGGGACCACGTCGCTCTACCACACCGTTTTCAAGGACGGCGACCTCTACCGCATGTACTATCGCGGCAGCAGTCATGCCGGCTACACCTTTCCCAAGTTCGTGGGTCCCGGCGAGACGGTGATCCCCGAGCACGAGGAGGTTGCCTGCTACGTCGAGAGCCGCGACGGCATCACCTGGACCCGGCCGTCTCTGGGACTCATCGAGTTCGAGGGATCCAAGGACAACAACATCGTCTGGATCGGCAGGGGCAGCCACAATTTTGCTCCCTTCAAGGACGGCAACCCGAAAGCGGACCCGGCGCAGCCTTACAAGGCGTTGGCAGGCGGGCCGCTGCTGGCGCTGGCTTCGACCGACGGTATCCGTTGGACCAAGATCCAGGAGGAGCCGGTCATCAGCGACGGGGCGTTCGATTCGTTGAACGTGCCCTTCTGGGATCCGGTCCGGCAGCTCTACGTCGCCATCTACCGTGATTTCACGGACGGAGTCCGCAGCATGAAGTGCGCCACTTCCGAGGATTTCATCCACTGGACGAAAGGGGAGTGGGCCGACTACGGAGACGCGCCGCGGGAGCACTTTTACACCAACGCCACCCAGCCCTATTTCCGCGCTCCCCAGATCTATCTGGCCTTTCCCAAGCGGTTCGTTCCCTGGAGGACCTACCACGACAACGCGGCGGGGGCCGGCGTCTCCGACGCCGTTTTCATGACCAGCCGCGACGGGGTGCACTGGGACCGGCGGTTTGGGGAAGCCTTCATTCGTCCGGGGCGGGATCCCAAGAACTGGGTGCATCGGACCAACATGGTCTCTTCCGGCGTCGTTCCCACGAGCGACGATGAGATCTCCTTTTACGTGGCCCGGCACTACACTTCACCCAGCGCCCACCTGGAACGAATGACGGTGCGCATGGACGGGTTCGCTTCCCTCCGTGCCGATTACCAGGGAGGGGAGATGGTGACCAAGCCCTTCGTCTTCAAGGGAGACGACCTGGTCTTGAACTTTTCCACGTCGGCCGCGGGGAGCATCCGGATCGAGGTCCAGGACATGCATGGCCACCCGGTGCCCGGGTTCGCGCTGGAAGACTCGCCCCTGGTCTTTGGAGACGAGGTCGAGCACACGGTCAAGTGGGACCGGGGCCACCCGAAGGCGAGACGGGATACCCTGAACCGGATCGCCGGCAAGCCGGTTCGGCTGAGAATCGTGATGCGGGACGCGGATCTCTACTCCCTCCGCTTCCGCTAGGCTGAAACGTGCCGCCAGACGCCGGGGCCGGCGCAGTGGCGCCGCAATTTGGGATATGGACCGGTAAGGAGAAAAAGCCATGAGAATGTTCGTACAAGGTGAGTGGACCGAGACCCCGCAACTGATCGAAGTCAGGAATCCTTACGACGACTCGGTGGTGGACACCGTCCCCAAGGCCGGGGCCGCCGACGTGGACGCGGCCTTGGCGGGCGCCGTCGAGGGGGCCCGCGTGATGCGGAACATGCCCGCTTACGACCGGTCGCGAATCCTGACCAGGGCGGCGGACATCATGGAGGAGCGGACCGAGGAACTGGCCCGGACCATCAGCTCCGAGGAGGGCAAGATCCTGGCGGAAGCACGGATCGAAGCGGTACGCGCGGCCGAGATCATCCGGCTTTCGGGTGAGGAAGCCAAGAGGATCACCGGCGAGGTGCTCCCCCTCGACGCGGCCCCCGGTTGCGCCGGACGCCTCGGCTTCACGCTCCGGGTGCCCTGCGGCGTGGTGGCGGCCATCACGCCGTTCAACTTTCCGTTGCACCTGGTCTGCCACAAGGTGGGACCCGGACTGGCCGGCGGCAACGCCGTCGTGGTCAAGCCGGCCACCGATACGCCCCTGTCGGCCCTCAAGCTGGTGGAGATCCTGCTGGAAGCGGGGACGCCGCCCCAGGCCCTGGCCTGCCTGACGGGTCCCGGCAGCGAGGTGGGCGACTTTCTCTCGGGTGACCCTCGAGTCCGCAAGATCAGCTTCACCGGCAGCTACGAAGTGGGGGACCACATCTGCCGGGTGGCCGGAATGAAGAAGGTCACCATGGAACTGGGTTCCAACGCCCCGCTGTTGGTGATGGACGACGCCGATCTGGACAAGGTGGCCGCGGCCACGGTGGCCACCGGATACGCCAACGCGGGACAGGTCTGCATCTCGGCCCAGCGGGTTCTGGCAGCGGACCGGATCTACGACGATTTCCTGGATCGTCTCAAGACGGGCGTCGAGAACATTCGCATCGGAGATCAGCTCCAGGACGGGACCACCATGGGGCCGCTGGTTCGGGAATCGGACGCCATCCGCGTGTCCAACTGGATTCAGGAAGCCGCGAACGGAGGAGCCCGCCTGCTCACCGGAGGAGCCCGCAACGGAGCCCTGGTGGAACCGGCCATCCTGGCCGACGTGGACCCGGCCATGAAGATCAGTTGCGATGAGCTCTTCGGCCCCGCCGTGGCCGTGAATCGTTTCGACGACATCGACCAGGCCATCGATATGGCCAACGACACCCGCTACGGCCTTTCGGCGGCCATCTTCACCCAGGACATCGACCGGGCCATGCGATTCGCCCAGGAAGTGGACAGCGGCAACCTGCACATCAACTGGGGCACCCAGTGGAGGGCCGACCTCATGCCCTACGGAGGCCTCAAGGACAGCGGCATGGGCAAGGAAGGTCCCCGTTACGCCGTGGAAGAGATGACCGAGTCCAAGATGGTCGTCGTCCACCTGGACGGCTAGGGAGCGCCGACTGGAGCGGCGACTTTCCTGTCGCCGACTGAGGAAATAGCGGGACGGCAGTCCCCCCTATACGATTTCCGGCCCCTACATTATCCCGACAATGTCACAGACTCCCGGAATGTGACATCGTCACATCCGGACCAGTGCGAAGTTTCGGTATAACGGACAGTTGCACGCCAAGCGCACCAAGGACCTTCATAACGGTTCCGATCCGAGGATCGCGTTCACCGGACAATGCTTTGTACAAGCTTTGGCGTGCCAAGTTGGTCTTTGCAGCGATCAATGTCATGCCGTTGGCGCGTGCAACATTGCCAAGGGCCTTAACGAAGAACTCGGGATCGTTTTCTTCGAGAGCCGCCTTCAGGTATTCAATGACCACCTCATCGTTGTTGAGAAGTTCAGCGCTATCCCAAGGCGAATAAGTTTCCTTGCTCATGATCCCTCCTCAGAGTTCGCCCGCCATTTGATGAGCCCGTCGTATGTCTCGGGTCTGGCTCGACTTGACACCGCCACACAGCAAAATCACCACCGTCATCTTCCGGATCGTGTAGTAGACTCGGTAGCCCTTGCCGACGGGAATGCGCATTTCGCTGACGCCCTTGCCCACGGTTCTGTGATCACCGAAATTGCCTTCCTCGATACGATCGATCCAAACGATAATTCGTGCTTGGGCGCGTTTGTCGCGTAGTCCCTTCAACCAACGGAGAAAGGTCGTACTTCTGACGACCGAGAAACCCACGTAGCGATTGTCTCCAATTGGAGACAATCAGTCAAGAAGCTCGACCCTGCCAGACCTGTGACGCGGTCGTTGCGCGACTCACTACCTCAGCCGGAGCTGAATGCCCGCATAGACCAGGCGCGGTATGCCCAGTGACGGCAGCGGCGTCAGCCGCACCACGTAATCCCGGTCCAGAAGGTTCTCCACGGCCAGAAAGATCTCCAACGATTCGCCCAGAGGTTTTCGTACGCTGGCGCCCAGGAGGAAGAAGCGTTCCAGAACCATGGTGTTGCGGTCGTCCTCGAACTGGTCCCCGACCCATCTTCCCTGTAGCGAGGCCGTGAACGGCCCGTCGTAACGGACCTCCGCCGTGAGCTGATGGCGGGGGACCTGGGGGAGCCTCAGCCCCGTCTCCCGGACCTCGGTCCGGGAGTAGAGATAGCCCATCCGCAGGCTCCAGGGCAGGTCTCCCTGCAGCCCCGTCTCCAGTTCGAGACCCCGGACCCCGACCTGTCCCAGATTCCGCCGCTGGCGTTGGATGAACCGGGGACCTACGGAGACGGTGGCGTTCCCCACCGGGTCCCGGAGCGAGTTCCAGAAGCCGTTGATCCGGACCAGCACGGAGCCCGACGGATGCAGGTCCGCTCCCAGCTCTCCCCCCCAAAGATGCTCCTCGCCCAGATCGGGATTCTCGGCGGTGAGGACGTTGCCCACCCGGAAGGGTCGGTAGAGCTCGTTCAGCGTGGGAGCCCGGAATCCGCGGTAGGCCGAGCTGCGCAAGGTCAGCCACCGGGCGCCCCGCAACAGGATGCCCAGGCGGGGATTCAGCGAGGTCTCGGTGGTGCGGCCCTGCCACCAGTCGGTCCGGGCTCCGAGCTGCAGGTCCAGCCGGTTGTGGACGGGAACGGTCTGCTGGACGAAGAGGCCGGCCAGGTTCTGCACCCGGTCCTGCCAACTGACTCGTCTCCAATCGGTTCCCACCAGCAGCCGTCCCCGCGGATTCCAGGTCAGCGACCCGCCAGTACCCAGCGTGGGAAACTCCTGCCGGGCGGTCACGAATTCCTGGGAGCGGTCGGGAAGAATCCGGGAGAAGGTGTTCTTGAAGAGGCCCGACTGGACGTAGAAGCGGCTCTGCCAGGTATCGCCCCCGACTCCGGTCTCCAGGAGAGCGATCCGGGAATTGTTCTGCTGGAGACGGGTCCCGTTGCTGCGCCGTTCCCGAAAGGTGTTGACGCCGACGTGGAACCTCTTGTAGGAGACCCGGCCGAAGAAGGTCTCGAACCGGCTGTTGGCCGGAGTGTCCACCTCTCCCCGGAGCGCCTCGTCGATGATGAAGAACCCGTCGGTGTCCAGGACCCGCGCCGAGGCCAGGTACCCCCAGTCTCCCACCTGGTCCGACGCGGCCAGGTCCAGGTCGGCGTAGCGATGATCCCCCAGCACGCCCCGGACATCCAACCGGCGCTGGTTTCGGACCGGACGAAGCTGGATGGTTCCTCCCAACCCGGTGCTCCCGTACAGCGGACTCGTGGCTCCCCGGACCACCTCCACGCTGTCCAGGGCCGTGCGGGGAATCCGGTTCCAGTAGACCCATCCGCCGAAGGGATCGTTCCAGGGAATGCCGTCGAACAGGACCAGCGTGCGGCTGGTTCCGGAAGGCCCGATGCCCCGCAAAGAAACGCCCTGGGTCGTGGGATGAGAGATCATGCTGCTGCTGCGCCGAAAGAGGCTGAAACCGGGGACCTGGCGCAGAGCGTCGTCCAGGACCAGCGCCGGAGACTCGCGGAGATCCTCCCGGGAGAGGACGGTCACCAGAGCCGTGCTCTCGAGGAGAGGCTGCTCCTGGCGGCTCGCCGTGACGACGACGGTCTCGTGGGAACCCTTCGGCGTCTCCTCTTCTGACGGTTCCTTCTCCTGGGGAGGAGTCAGGAGAGCGAGCAGAGCCAAGGGTAGCCAGAGCATGGGAACGCCGGAAGATTCTGAATTCTAGGTGGACCCTTTTGTACGCTCGTCTACGTGGTCAATCGGACTTCACCTGAAAGGCGTAAAGGTCCGTGTCCCGCAAATGGAATCGAATTCTCACGCCCGCCTCCCGGCGAGGGACGAGATCCGGTCCGCTCCCCCACGTGACGGCGTGGTGCAATGAGTCGCCGCGGACCGGATTGCACTGTTGCACGCCGTATCCGGGAATCACGTTGCCGTCCTGGTCCAGGATCTCCGCCCGGAGATCGCCCCCCACCCGGGCGTTGACCGTCAATCGGCCTCCGGGAGTCTGCAGGAGCCTCGTCGTGACCGACCCTCCCCCCGGCGCCGTCAGCGAGACGAATCCGTCCAGCCGCATGGTGGCCAGGCCGGTGGCCCTCTGTATCCGCCGGCCGTCCCGGACCCAGCCGTCTTTCACCTTCCGGATGGCGTCCACGGTGTAGGGCATGTTCTCACCCCAGTAGTAGCACCAGATCCGCTGGCCGTGGACCACGGGAGCCACCGGGATGCTGAGCTTGCTGTCCCAGGCCGGATCTTCTCCCCGCTCCAGCACGAACGACCCGGGAAAGGGCCGGCTCCAGTGGATCCCGTCCCGGCTCACGGCCAACTCGGCCGCCGCCGCGACGAACTCCTTCGTCCCTCTTTGGAAGACCCAGAGCCAGCCCAGGTAGAGGTCCTCGTAAAGGAACGCGGCCAGTCCCTTGAAGTGGAGGTCGGGTTCGTCCGTCGCGGGAGCCATCACCGTCGCGGGCTCCGACCAGGTGACGAAGTCGGAACTGACGGCCCGCCCCACCGTATTCTGCGCGGCGCGCATCCGAACGTAGAAGACGTAACGCCGGATGCGCGGGTCCCAACCCAGCAGGTTGCCGTTGTGGGGCCGCCGGAACCAGGGCTTCCCGTCGCCGTTGAGCCTCCAGTGGACCCCGTCGGCCGAATAGGCCTTGGTGATGGCCGGCTGTCCGTCAAAGACGTCCACGTAGGTCATCTTGAAACGGCGCTGGGGATCCGGATCGTGGAGATCCTTGATAACGTTGGCCCGCCTCATCCAGTTGACGCCGCGGGGAATGAGATTGTTGTCACTGGAACCCTCCCAATCCACTTGACCCAGGTTCGGCTTGCTCCAGTTGGCGCCGTCCTTGGATACGGCGTAGGCTACCTTGTACCGGAACCCGCCCGGCGCCCCCTCTTCCATGTGGGAGGCCATGTACCACATCTTGAACTCGCCGGTCTCCCGGTCGAAGAGGACGGCCCTCCCGTTGGGTGAGATCAGCCACCGTTCCCAGGGACGGTCCCCCACCAGGACCGGATTGCCGGGATGACGTTCCAGCCGGTTCAGCCGGCGGGTCACTCCCCGGGTGGACTCCACGGCATGGTCGTCGATGAAAAGCTGTTTCCGTTCGCCGATCTCTACACCGGCGGCATGGGAACCGGGGAGGATGGAGGTGACGGAGGCGGCGAGGATCGACACCGTCAGCATGACTTTCATTCGAGAAGACATGTGGAAATCCTCCGTGACGCTCCTGTTCCGGCTCGGCCGAAGTCTACCACCGCTCCGTCACCGGGGTGATAAGATGTCCGGGCGGAGGGCACGGGAGAGGCATGAAATTCGGAGTCGCCGTGACCACTTCGGTCACGCCGGCAGTCACCGCCGGGGCTCAGGCCGAATACGTCCGGAGAATGGCCGGGGCCATCGAGGACGCCGGATTCGACTCGGTCTGGGTCAGCGACCGGACCCTGTTCCCGGCGGATCTGGCCCGGCGCTACCCGGACCGGTTCGGTCCCGGCAGGGCCAGTCCCGAAGCTCAGAACGTCCTGGAGTCCCTGGCCACCCTCAGCTTCGTGGGAGGCTCCACCCGCCGGTTGCGCCTGGGCGTCAGCGTCCTGGTTCTTCCTTTCCGGAATCCCCTCTTGAACGCCAAGATGATCACCACGTTGGACGTCCTCTCCGGCGGGCGCGTGATCTACGGTGTGGGCGTGGGTTGGATGCCGGAAGAATTCGCCTCCATGGGTGCGCCCTACCACAGGCGGGGAGCAGTCACCGACGAGCACATCGAGATCTTCAAGGCCGCCTGCGCCCAAGACGTGCCGGAGTACCGGGGAAAGCACTTCCGCACCTCGGGGATGGTCTTTTTCCCGCGGCCGGTGCAGGAACCGCATCCCCCCATCTGGGTGGGAGGGAATTCCCGCTTCGCCCTGCGCCGGAGCGCTCGTCTGGGGGATGCGTGGCACGGGATCCGGCTCTCTCCCCGCCAGGTCGGGGAGGCCCGGCAGGACCTGGCTCGAATCTGCCGGGCAGAGGGCCGCGACCCGCGGACGGTGGGCGTCACCCTGAGACACACGCTGGTGCTGGGGGACGCCCGCTTCAACGGCAACGGAGATCGGCTCCACCTGACCGGCACCGCGGCGCAAGTCCGCGACGACATCCGCCGCTATGGCGAAGCGGGACTCGACTACCTGGTCCTCTCGGTGGATGCTCCGAGCACCCGGGAGACCCTGGATGCGGTCCGCCGGTTCGCGGACGAGATTCTGAGCGAAGAACAGGAGTAATCAGGTCATGAAAAGATTTTCGCCTTGGACGATGGTGCTGCTCCTGCTCGTAGCGGACGCCGCGGCCGGTCAGAGGCCGTCCGGTTGGAGAGCAGGGGTGGCCAGTGTGCCCATCACCCCCAAGGAACCCATCTGGCTGGCGGGATACGGGTCGCGGACGCGCCCTTCGGGAGAGGTCCTTCAGGACATCCACGCCAAGGCCCTGGCCCTGGAGGATGAGACCGGCGCGGTCACCGTCCTGGTGACCATCGACCTGCTGGGATTCAGCCGCCTTCTCTCGGACCAGGTCGCGGAGCGGGCCTGGCAGGAGTTCGGGCTGAGCCGGGACCGCCTCGGCCTGAACTTCTCCCACACCCACAGCGGACCCGTCACCGGGGAGGTCCTGCGCCCGGCCTACCCGTTGGAAGAGGAGCACCTCCAGGTTGTCCGCCGCTACACCCGCCGGGTCCTGGACGAAATCGTGAAGGTGATCGGCCAGTCCGTGGAAAGGCTCTCGCCGGCCCGGCTCTCCTTCGGTCAGGGGGCGGCCGGATTCGCCGTCAATCGCCGCCGGGTGCGGACCGGAAAACGCCATCTGCCCGGCCCGGTGGACCACGATGTCCCGGTCCTGGCCGTGCGTGGCGCCGACGGCGGGTTGCGGGCCGTGGTCTTCGGATACGCCTGCCACGCCACGGTCCTGTCCGGCTACCAGATCAACGGAGACTGGCCCGGTTTCGCCCAGGAATCGGTCCAGGAGAAGCATCCCGGCGCCACCGCCCTGTTCGTCACCGGCTGCGGAGCCGACGCCAACCCCTTGCCGCGCCGGTCGGTGCAGATGGCCCGGCATTACGGACAGATCCTGGCCTACGCCGTGGACCTGGTGCTGGACACAGAGATGGCGCCGGTCCGGGGACCGCTCAAGAGCGCCTTCGAGCGGGTGGCGATCCCCTTCAGCAAGCCCCCTTCCCGCCGTGAGCTGGAAGCCCGGGTCGGACGGGATTCGGGAATGGCCAAGCGCCACGCCCAATTCCTCCTGGACAGAATCGAGCGGGAGGGGAGGCTGCCCGACAGCTATCCGTACCCGATTCAGGTGTGGCAGTTCGGGAACGACCTCACCTTGATCCATCTGGCGGGCGAGGTGGTGGCCGACTATTCCCTGCGGCTCAAGGGGGCTCACGGATGG
>JAPOYZ010000517.1 GCA_026706325.1 Candidatus Aminicenantota bacterium | reverse complement strand
TTCGGTGGGGACTTCCAGCTGAAAGACGTTTGCCCCTTCTGCCTGCGCGGCGGCTCGGCCAGTTGCACGTCTTCCGTTTCCTCGATCTTCTCAACGATGGCTTCGAGGGCGTAGTCGCTCTTGGTCTGGCCGGCCTCCTCTGCGAGACGTTTGAGACTGGCGTCAATCTCCTCGGGAAGTCGGATTGACAACATGGCAACCTCCTATTCTTCAAGAATACACCGGATTGGATGTGGGGCTTTTTGAGTCCACAAACGGCTCCCATCGGAGCGGCGTTGGACGGCCGCCGCCGAGGGTTCGTCTGGATCACGAGGAGATTGACTCGGCAACGCTGGTGACGGTGTCCGCAAGGTCGCTGTATGAGGTAGGGTGGTCTACCACGCACTCAAGCTGCTTCAGACTAATTTCCTTGCGACATGAATGCTCCTCGTTGATTCGAAAGGTTGGAACCACGAAGAACTCCCACTGCTCCGTATTGAGTGGATCGACCGTGGCTTTCTCCTTGTGCTTCAGCAGGCAGAAAACGTAGATGTCTGCGATGCGTTTCGGCGGGTCGTGCGCCTGACTCTCCCCCGTGTTGGCGTCCCACGCCTCCTTAGTTTGGGCGATACCGAACTTTATCGTAGAGTAATCTTTTTGACGCCAGGACTGCAGGTACGCTGAACTCTTGATCTCGATCTTGGTGCCGCAAGGCATCTTGAGATCGTAGGCCCCCCACTCGACACGCGGCTTGTCAGTCAGGCCCAACGCGTTTGCCACGAGAAACTCGGCCACAACGCCTCGCTCCGTGTTGTCGAGAACGCTCGAACTCGACCAGCGCCAGTAGTCGCCGAGAGTAGCTTCCGGGCACCCGCTTTCTACAATGAACTTGTCCATTGGCTCCCTCAGTTTGAAAGGGACCGGACCGAGATCAGCATCCATTCGTTACTTCCTTCTCGTATAGTTTTCACGTGGCACGAACACCAGGATTTCAGGTCAACATGCGGAGGAACATGGCAACGCGTTCCAGCTTGTCGACCTCCTCCGGGTCCAGGCCGTCAGGCGCGAAATGCATCACCTCGTTTCGCAACTCCCGGACTTGGCCCAAGTTGCGCATGAAGGTGGCTCGGTCCACGCGCAGTCCCAACTTGCCCCATCGATCCGGGTTTTCAAGAAGTCGGCAGTAGGCGCCGAAGTTGAGGTCCCATGAGCCCTCAATCGGCCTGTTTGGGTATTCGGATGCCTCCGCCATCTCCGCGAGAGTGAACTTGCTCACCAGGTTACGCAGATGGAGCTCGATCTCGCCGATGACCAGGAACGGTTGGGCAAGTTGCGCGAACTGTCTGGCGAAATCGCTTGCCGTCACGATTCCCGAGATGGTCCGGTCAAGGTCTCGAACGAGAACGTATCCATGTTCCCAGATGTCCTTGATCGCATCGAAGAAGGGAGCGTCGACGGCTATTTCGCGATGGTCCTCCATGCCGTGGCGGACCTCGTCTCCCAGGCGTCCCAGCGCGAACGCCGTTCCGATCGACCGCCAACTCACGACACCCTTGACGTCGCGTTGGTTCACCATCACGGGGAGTTGTGAAAAGTCGTGGATCAGCATGATCGTCGTCGCCTTGTCCAGAGCATCGGTCGGACGCACGCTGATTGGCGGGCGATGGGCTGTTGGGAGCACGCCGATGCGCACGGTCGGATCGACCGGATCGGTCCGGACGCCCGTCGCTTCCGTGTCCAGTTCGATCCTGATGGCGCCGTCGATGTGCTCGCGCTCGAAATCGGGGACGGTGCGGAGATTCAGTTCCGCGAATTTTGCCCTGATCCGCCGGATGAGCAGTTCGCTTCGTATCTTGTAATTGAACCACCCAATCAGTTCGCGGACCGTCGTGCGTTCCGCAACCGGCATAGCCCCACCATCCCGTTCGGCTTTCATCCTGTCTGCGATTTTCTTGAGTTTCTCGTGGGCTTGATGGGGCATGTCTCTCATTCCTCAGATGCTGTCGAAGCGGGCCGGACCCGCAATTCAGAACCCGGGCGGCTGCTGGGAGTGATGATCGGTGACCTGCTGGTAGGCGCGGCCCAGGGCCAGGATCCGGGACTCGTCGAAGAGTCGTCCGGTCAGGGAGATGCTGGTGGGCCGGCCTTCGGGGTCGAAACCGTTGGGCAGCGCGAGGCAGGGAAGTCCCGTCAGGTTCGTGAGCCTTACGTTATAGCTGAAACTGGGGGCCAGGTAGGCGTCGATTTCGGACATGAGGCGGGCCATGTCCTCCATGAGGAGTGACCGCAGACGGTTGGCCTGGATGTACTCCACGGCCGGCACGAACCGGGCCTGACGGAACATGTTGGGCCAGTTGTTCTCCTCCTGCTCCCTCAAGAGGTCGTCCTGGCTGTTCCGTGTGAACTCGTCGAAGGCGGCTGCGGCCTCCGTATAGAGAATCAGCTCCGGCGCAAGGGGCCGTTTCGGCAGCTCGATGGGAACCAATTCGACTCCCAGCGACCGGAACACCTCCAGGCTCCGGGCATCATTCTCCTTGGCAGCTTCGTTCTCCTGTTCCTGGAAAAGCTTTTCCGCAAAGCCGACCCGGAGGCCCTCCAGCTCGTCTCCGACAGGCCAGACGAAGGGACGGTCGCGTGTGGTCCGGTCGAGGGGATCGAGTCCGTGGATGGCGGCGAACACCAGGGCGCAGTCCTCGGCGCTTCTGCAGATGGGGCCCAGCTTGTCCAGGCTCCAGCTCAGGGTCATGGCGCCGTGACGGCTGACCCGTCCGAAAGTCGGCCTCAGTCCGGTGACGCCGCAGGTCGCCGAAGGGTAGACGATGGATCCCATGGTCTCGGACCCGATGGAGAATCCCACCAGGCCGGTGGCCGTCGCAGCGGCCGAACCGGCCGATGACCCCTTGGAGCCTTCGTCCAGCTTCCAGGGATTGCGGGTCTTACCGCCGTACCAGACATCGACCGCGGCCAGGGCTCCCAGGCTGAGCTTGGCGACGAGCACCGCGCCGGCCTCCTCCAGCATGCGGACCACCGTGGCGTCCAGATCCAGGGTCTGGTCGCGATGGGAAGTGGCTCCCCAAGTGGTTCGATATCCCCGGACCGCCAAAAGGTCCTTGGCTCCCCAGGGAATGCCGTGGAGCGGCCCCCGGTAGCGCCCGCTGGCCAGTTCCCGGTCGGCGCGCCGCGCCTGCTCCAGGGCCAGCTCCTCGGTGTAGGAGATGACGCATTCGAGCTTTTCGTCGTATTTCTTGAGACGCTCCAGGTAGAGGCGGGTCAGGTCCACCGAGCTCACTTTCCGGGCCTTGACCGCCGGGGCCAACCAGGAGAGGGGCCAGTAGGCCAGATCTTCCAGGCGGCCGGGCACCTCGGGGATCGGAGTTGTCGCCGTGGCCGGTTGCGAGGCGGGCGGATCCGGCACGTTCCCGCGGGGAATGGGATCGAACTGAATGGCGGGAGGCACCGAGTTGTCCAGGGAGAACTGACGGAGGTTTCCGAAGAACTCCAGGCTCTGATTGACCCGCTTCAGCATCTGCTCCCGTTCCGGGAGCGTGAAGTCCAGCCCAACCACCTGTTGAGCCGCTTGCAGGATCTCCGCAGTAATCCTCATCTCCGTTTCCACGGGGGATTCGTCCCGGCAGGAAGCCAGGGCCAGTCCGCCACCGGAGAGGGAGGTCAGGGCCTGCCGGCGGGTCCATTTGGAGTCACTCACGATGGAACCTTGGAAGGGGTGAGAACCCGGATCGTGGGATTCTCATCCCGGGACGGCCGCGCGGATCACGGAGTTGTCCGGTCGACTGCCAAACGGCCGCAACTGTCCAGCGCCAACAACGGGTAGCAGGTGCCGCTGTAGGTGATGAAATGGAACTTGTCGGTGTTGAGGGACCGCGTCCACCAGCGGCCCGACTCCCGCTGGTTGGAAAGCAGCCAGTCGAGGGCCCGTTGAATTCGGGGATCGTCCGCCGGGACCCCGGCCAGTCTCAAGACCAGGACGCAGAGTCCGGTCTGGTGGCCGTCGCTGGCCGGATTCTCGAAATCGTCTTCGGCCCGGAGCTTCTCGGCGCGGTTTCCCCGGCCCCAGGTCTCGGGAGTGGCGAAAGTGCGCATCGACCAGCCCCCGTCTGCCCGTTGATGCCGCCAGATCATCTCCACCAGTTCCTGCTGCTTCTCTTCTTCCAGCAAACCGGGCCAGCGGGTGGAAACCCAGAGCAGGAGGAGGCGGCCGTAGTCGTGTGGCGCCCGGGTTCTCAGGTATTCCCGGGTCTTTTGTACCGCTTCCAGGTCGCCGTTGGCGGCCAACCATCCGGGAGCCACAGCCATGGCCATCGCTCCCACGGTGGCGGATTGATACCTGCTGGACTCGAACGGCGGCCAAGTATCGACGTTGTTCCAGGCGCCCTCCGGGTCCTGGATTTCGATCATCAGGTTCAACGCCTCCCGGGTCTCCGGCGAAAGCTCTCCAGTGACGTGCGCATCCCATTCGGCCAGACCCTGGGCCGCATAGGCCACCTGGGTCGGGTAGACACTGGAGCGAAGCTTTTGGGACTCCATGACCCGCAGCTCTTCGATTTCGTCGATAACGAACTGCCTCAGTTCCGAGGGAGGCTGGCCCAGGGTTCCGGTCAGGGCCGGACGCGTCACGAAATAGGTGCCGTTGGTGTGGCAGGCGATGCACTCCCGCTTCCGGGTCCAGGCCAGAGCCCCATCCTCCATGTAGGCGACGGCTCTCTTGGGCGAGAATTGTTCAAGGAGCGGTTCCAGGGCCGATGCGGCAGGGATCGAAATCAGCTCCCATTCGTATTGCGGCTTGGGCGCCGGGTCGTTTTTCTCCGCCGCGGCCGTTCCCAGGAAGAAGATGGTGAGGAGGATTCTTGCCGGTTTCATATTGGCAGCCAAGGTTACTACAGGGTTCCGAACATTCCCAATCGCCCCACCAGCCGGCGGCTCGAAATCCGGCGCCGCCCGATTGCAGCAACGGGACGGACACGCTTGCGGCGCCGCCCTTCAACGACTTACTCTCAACGTCGTCGAGGGTTTTTCGATCCGTGCCAGGGGAGTTCCAGGAGGGTCCTGTCATGCGAAGCTCGTGTTTCAACCGTGTGAGCCGCCCGGCTCCCATGTTCCCCCTCATGTGGACCGCACTCCTGCTGTTGGGGGGAGCCTGCTCGGAATCTCCCACACCCGCCGCGCCTGATCAGAAACCGCTTTTCGTGAGCGGCCGGGACGGATATCACACCTACCGGATCCCGGCGCTCCTGACCACCGGGAAGGGAACTCTGCTGGCATTCTGCGAAGGCCGCAGGGACAGCCGCAGTGATCATGGAGACATCGACCTCCTGATCCGGCGATCCACCGACGGGGGAGAGACCTGGAGCCGTCAGCAGGTGGTCTGGGACGACGGCGGCAATACCTGCGGCAACCCCTGTCCGGTGGTGGACCGGGAGACCGGGACGATCTGGCTCTTGTTGACCCACAATCCGGGAGACGAGGGTCTGAGGGAGATCCTGCAGCCCGGCGCCCGGGGGACGCGGACCGTGTGGGTCACCTCCAGCAAGGACGATGGGCAGACGTGGGCGCCGCCTCGGGAGATCACGGCCACCACCAAGAAACCGGACTGGGACTGGTATGCCACCGGTCCCGGCGTCGGAATCCAGCTTCAACACGGTCCCGACAAGGGCCGTCTGGTGATCCCGTGCGACTATTCCTATCCGCCCACCAGTCCGGATGAGGCGGTTCACTCCTACGGGGAGCCCCCGCCCGCATTCGGCTCCCACGTCATCTACAGCGACGACCACGGCAGGAGCTGGCATCTGGGAGGGAACATCCAGCCTCACGCCAACGAGTGCCAGGTCGCCGAGTTGACGGACGGCCGGATTCTCCTGAACTTCCGGTCCTACTTCGGCAGGAACCTCCGGGGCCGTTCCTGGAGCGGCGACGGCGGCATGACGTGGTCGGAGCCGCAGGACGATCCCCAGTTGACCGAGCCGGTCTGCCAAGCCAGCCTGCTGCGCTACAGTTGGCCCGGCACCGGAGGCCGCAGCCGCCTCCTTTTTTCCAATCCCGCCGCCACCGAGCGCGTCCGGATGACCGTTCGACTCAGCTACGACGAGGGGGTATCGTGGCCGGTATCGCGCCTCCTGCACCCGGGGCCGTCCGCCTACTCCAGCCTGGCGGTTCTGCCGGACGGCACCGTCGCCTGCCTGTACGAACGGGGGGCCGAGTCGGCCTACGAGACCATCACCCTGGCCCGATTCAGCCTCGACTGGCTGACCCAGGGGAAGGATCGAGGGGACTGACCCTCCGGTCGACTGTCAATTTCACAAGCGTTGCAGTTGCTTAATCCGGCCGGCCGAGGAGGCTTGCCTGGTAACGGGCCACGTCCCACATGTAGTGGCGGACCCTTCTCTTTTCCGCTGCCAGGATGTGGGTTTTTCCACCCTCCTCGTCTCCTTGGGCGAGCAGGAAGAGCCCAACGTAGAGGTGGGCGTAGAAGAGGCGCCCTTCCAATTGGGCCGGTCCGGGCCGGCCGGCGCGAGCGGCTTCCAGGACCTTCCGGGGCGACCCTTCTCCCCGGAACATGTCGTAGACGGCCATCATGGGAATCCGGGGATCGTTCCGAATCGGCATCAGGGTTGCCCTCGCCTTCTTCGTCCCGTCGGTTCGGGCGATGCACAAGTAGCGCCAGACCGAGTTCTCCACGTCGTTGTCGTGGTAGGTCTGGTACAGCTCGAACTGCCTCGCTCCCTTCTCGAATTGACCCGCGTAGTAGTAGGAAAGACCCAATTCCCACTGCCTCGGCTCCATGTCGGGACGCAGCCGGACGTACTGTTCCAGATCCGCCACGGATTCCCTGATCTTGCCCAGCCGAAAGTGCTCCCGGCCCCGCAGGTAGTACGCATAGGCCAACTCGGGGTTCCGGGCCAGGGCGCCCGAGGCCAGATCCACGGACTCGGAGCTCCGGCCCTGTTCCGAAGCCTGTACCGCGCGGTTCAGCAACTCCTCGGCCCCCTGGCTCATGGCGGTATGGGTGGAGTTGAGGAAGATGCCCAAGGCAAGAAGTGATATGGCGAATCTCATGAGAGACATGCCTCATAATACCCCGCATGCACGAAGCCAAGGATCAAAATCCCAGCGACATCGGTCTGGCCGGGTACGCGAAACTGCTCTGTTCGGCAGTATTCGTCACCGGAACCGGGGAAGAGGCGGCACGAAAGCACAGCCGAAACGTGGCCGTGGACCTGCTGAAGCTGCCGGAGTCGGACCTGGAGCGCCTCGACGACGTCATCGACTACGACCGGAAGCGGGTCCACGCCACCCTGTCCGGTGGCTACCGCCGCACCGCCGGATTCTACGGCGATCAGGGATGCATCGTGCATCCCCGGGAACATGACGGCATCTACTTCGATGCCGTTCCGGTGCGGACGGCTCTGCCCCCGGCCGATACGCAAGCCTGGCCCATGGGAGACCTCCTTCCGGAGCAACCCCTCCCTCCCGAGGTCGACGAGGAGAAGCTGCGGGCGGCGGTCGAACTCGCCTTCGAACCGCCGGCGCGGACCTCGTCGCTGGCGGTGGTCTACAAGGGCCGCCTCATTGCCGAGCGCTATGCGCCCGGGATCCGCAAGGACACGCTGCTGGAGAGCTGGTCCATGGGCAAGAGCCTCACCGGCACGCTGGCGGGACTCCTGATTCAGCAGGGACGGCTGCCGATGACCGGCCCGGCGCCGGTGCCCGCATGGCAGGCGCCGGACGACCCGCGCCGTGAGATCCGAATGGAGGACCTGTTCCGCATGTCCAGCGGCCTCGACTTCACGCTCTACGAAGTGATGGAGCAGACACCGCAGGGGACCTACCGGATCTCCACCGCCTATCCGGACCATTACTACGTCTACCCCTGCGCCCTGGACGTCTTCCAGTACGCCGTCTCGCGACGGCTTCGCTACGCGCCCGGCACCGTCGGACGTTACCGCAACTGCGATCCCCTGACGCTCGGATACCTGGTCCGCCGCGCGGTGGAGGCCCGGGGGGAGGAATACCTCACCTTCCCGCAACGCGCCCTCTTCGACCGGATCGGAATCCGCAGGATGGTGCTGGACACCGACCCCTACGGCAACTTCATCCTCTCCGGCTACGAGTACGGGACGGTCCGGGACTGGGCCCGCATTGGACTGCTCTACCTGCAAGGGGGCGTCTGGCAGGGAGAGCGTCTGCTGCCGGAAGAGTTCGTGGAGTTCGTCCGCACGCCGGCTCCGGCGTGGTTCAACGAGGAGGGGGAACCGAGCGAGTCGCGCTATGGCGCCATGTGGTGGCTCAACACCGCCGGCAACTTTGACGCCCCCGCCGATGCCTTCTATGCCGCCGGAGCCGGCGGCCAGAACACGCTGGTGATCCCCTCGCGCGACCTGGTGGTGGCCCGGCTCACCGAATATGACGTCCTGAGCGTCAGCGTCCCCGCCTTCAACGCGGCGCTGAGGGGGATTCAGGACGCCATAGGTTGAGCGCCCCGTTTCCGGGGGGTCACGGCCCGATGATCCGGTTGGCCAGGAAAGCCGAGACGTAGGCCAGCAGCGTCATGTAGGCGAACTGCGCCATCGGCCAGCGCCAACCCGCGGTCTCCCTCCGCACCACCGCCACCGTGGACATGCACTGCATGGCGAAGGCGAAGAAGATCAGAAGCGCCACGGCTCCTCCCAGATCCAGGTCTCCCTTGAGAGCCTCCTGCAGATCCCGGGAGCCCTCGTCCGCTTCCATCCCGTAGATGGTGCCCAGCGTTCCCACGATGACCTCGCGGGCCGCCAGGGAGGTGATGAGTCCGATGCCGATCTTCCAGTCGAATCCCAGGGGCTCGATGACCGGCTCGATGGTCCGGCCCACCGTCCCGATGACGCTTTCGGCAATCGGGGGCGCTTCGCCGTTCCGGAGCGGGAGGCTGGCCAGGAACCACAGGACGATGGCCGTGCAGAGAATGATGGTGCCCGCGCGCCGCAGGAAGATCTTGGCGCGGTCCAAGAGGCGCAGGGCCAGCGACTGGAGGCCGGGGACGCGGTAGGGAGGCATCTCCAGGGAGAAGGGAGCTCCCGCGCCTCGGAGGATCGACGATTTGAGTATCCACGCCGTCAGGATGGCGGCCAGGAATCCGAGCAGGTACAGCCCCAGCATGGTCGCCGCCCGGGTGCCCAGGAACCCGCCCAGTACGGGGCGTTCCGGGATGAAGGCGGCGATGACCAGGGTATAGACCGGCAGCC
>JAPOYZ010000634.1:7276-9245 GCA_026706325.1 Candidatus Aminicenantota bacterium | reverse complement strand
TGGTAGGACATGGTGGAGTGGCCTCTTACATGGAAACACTAATGAGCACTGATATTCAAACTATACAGGACAATACCGACAAAATATCCCAGTCCGAACATGGAAACAAATATCCAGTTAGAGACCCGGCCTAAGGAACCGCAACCGGTGCTATTTCAATGATTTGCTAGGGCTTGGAGGGCAGTGAAGTTCCGGCTAACGCCGCCCGCAACAGGACCGGCAGACCGTCGTCTTCGGCATGGAGAAATCGTTCCAACGCGGACATGCAGTCCGGCACCTCGGCATGCGGAGGGGGCACGAACGCTGCATTCCCGGGACGGGTGCCACCGATCCAGTTCTGTGAGCGGCGGAATTCTCCCGGCGTCATGGTGCTGCCGCGTCCACGGGACAGCAATATGCCGTGAATTTCCCGGATCAGGCGGTTCGACAGCGGGAAACCCTCTCGCAGGCGCCGGAGGCCGTGATCGAGAGCGGCCACATAATTGGAGACTTGGCGCACGTCGTCAAGCGGGGCCCCAGGTGCTTCATCCAGCTCGAAAAGAAAAAGATCGGACAAGGACGACTGCGTGCCTTCGATCTGGGAGGAGAGCACGGCTTCCTTTCGCACATAGGCGTACAGAAAAAGCGACTTGTCCGGCAAGAATGTCGCGATACTGTCGAGGCGTCCCAAAGCAACGGCGGTTGCTTCCAAGGCTTGCTGCAATGAGCCGTCCAGGACCAGGGCGGGATTCGGCGGCAAGGGCGCGGGCACGAAGGCCCGAATGACTTCGCCACCGATTTTGGCCAGTCGGTAGCTGCCGATGTTGCCGCGCCGCATGAGGAATGGTTCCTATTTAAGAGAACACAATAGCGGCAACTATTATTGTATTTTGTATGATTAAATGCAATAATCCAGTCTAAAGCCCGCGTACCGAATCGGTGGGCGCCAGTCGGTCCGGGAACTGTTTTGCCGGTCTGGAAGAGTGGGTTTGTCAGGAACGGAGTCGTAGGCAGGAGTGGCGGAATCCAACTGGTGGCCGCCGACCGGTCGACCGGCGGCCACCACGATTCGAATCAGAGTCTTCCACGGGAGCGGTGCCGGCCAGGGCCACCCCAGCGGCCTCTTCGATCGCGAAACTTCTCGATCTTTTCCCGTTGTTCCTCGGTCAGCACGGCCGAAAAGGACTCGCGGGCAGATTCCCGCGCCTTCCGCATCTGGTGCGTCACTTTGCGCCCCTCGATGACGAGTTCACCGACCTTGGCGGGCGAAGACTCCTCCAACTCCAGTTGTTCCCGCAGTTGGGTCCGGATACCGGCTCCCTTCTCCCGGAGAGAGGCCATCGTGGTCCGGTGGCTTTCGCGCAGCTTCTTGACCTCGGCCATCTGCTCCTCGGTCAGGCCCAGGCGCTTCAGAGCCCGGTCGGGAGGCAGGGCGGACCATCGGCGAGCTCCGCGCCCCCGTGCTTTCCCGATCTTCTCCTTCTGTTCCTCCGTCAGCAGATCGGAGAAAGATTTCCGCACGGCTTGCCGCGCCTCCCGAATCTGCTGCCGCACATCGTGCCCCTCTTTGACGAATTCGCCGACCTGGGCGGCGGAAGACTCCTCCGTCCCCAGTTGTTCCCGCAACTTGGTCCGGATGCCGGCTCCCTTTTCCCGGAGGGAGGACATGGTGGCCTTGTGGCTCTCCCGCAGCTTCTTGACCTCGGCCATCTGCTCCTCGGTCAGGCCCAGCCGCTTCAGAGCCCGGTCGGGAGGAAGGCCACCCGATCGGAAAGCCCTGCGTCCGGGTCCGGCCTGTTGAGTATGGAGAGCGGCGAGGGTGCCTCCCAAGAGAGTGACTCCCAGCAGCCCGACGATCCAGAACTTGGGTTGTTTGATGCTCATGACGTTACTCGCTCCTTCCTTGGGTTACGCGCCGGCCCTCCTTGAGGCTTCGGCGCCGTTTCCCGACATTCGCCTTGTGGGTTTCTCCTCGCTCCACACATCCATA
>JAPOYZ010000634.1:0-7266 GCA_026706325.1 Candidatus Aminicenantota bacterium | reverse complement strand
CATCCATATGGAACGAACGAACCGATCGGATGTTTCAACCCTCCTCTCCGGAGTCAAATTGACTCATGTCCGGCTCAGTCACTAAAATCGGGTCGAGTACGTAGCCTCGGCGGGGTCGGATCCAAGTGAAAATCGGCGATACGGGTCTGCAAGTTCCGGACATGTTGCGCCCTTCCAGGCGCCTGTGGTCCGCGTTGCTGACGGTGCTCATGGCGCTGCCGGGTATATCCGGCAACGCAGGACCACTTCCCGAGCCGAACCTGTCCTCCCTTTTTCCCCTGGGAGGACGGTCCGGCGCTCAGGTCCACGTCACGCTTCGGGGCGGGCATCTGGCTTCTGCGCGAGCGGTCTGGTTCGACTCTCCGGGACTGAACGCCGAGATCTTGAGCTTTGAAGCGAAGGGTGAGGAAAAAACCGGAACCGAACCGTCACCCGAATCCGGCGCGGATCGGCTGGCACTCCGGATCTCCATCGATCCGGACGTGGAGCCCGGAGAGCGGCGGTTGCGGGTCGTGACTCCAGGAGGTCTCTCCAATTCGCTCCCCTTCTGGGTGCACCGGGAACCCGTTCAAATGGAATCGGAGAGCGCTCATGAACTGCCGGACGGAGCCCAGGCCCTGAAGGCTTATCCCCTGGCCGTTCACGGCCGGATCACCCGTTCGGGCGAGGTGGACGACTACTCGTTCCACGCGCCGGCGGGGACGAGTCTGCGCTTCCAGGTCGTTTCCAGTCCGGCTCTGGACCCGGCCATCACTCTCTACGAGAGGTCAGGCGGCTGGTTCGATCCCAAGGCAACCCGGCGAATCGCATTCAACGACGAAGACGTCTTCTATCCGGGTTCGAGCACCGAGCCGGCCCTGAGCCACCGGTTCGATGAAGGGGACACCTACTTCGTCCGGGTCAGCAGTTTCATGGGCACGGCCAGCCCCGACCACGCTTATGTTCTGCGGGTCGTCCCGGAGCAGGATCGAGGGAAGCCCGCCGGGTCCGCGCAGGGTCCGAACCCGGCTGCCGCGAATTGGGAGGAGCGCAGTTGGACCCGCAAGCTGGCGACCGACCGCATGAAGACCTTGTGGACTCGGGCCGTGCCGTCGCTGGCCTCCCGGCCGGAGGGAGAATCCGATTCCGAGACGGGCGAATCCACTCCCGGCGCGAAGCCCGATCCTTTCGCTCCCATCCCCGTGGTTTCTCTGGACGGCGGGCAGCCGCCGGGAACGGAGCCGGCCCGAATCACTCTGCCCACCCTGCTCACGGGAGTGATTCAGAGTCCGGGCGAGATCCATCGCGTCCGTTTTTCCGCCGCGGTGGGAGACCGCATCGTGCTGGAGGTGGAGACCCCCGGCAAGACGGTGCCGCTGTTCAACCCTTACCTGAAACTCGTCGATGCCGACGGAGTGGAGGTTCTGACCAACGTCCATTCCATCCTCAACTCGAATTCGGAAATCCAGAAGCAGATCCACCCCAAGACCACCCATGCCTTCCCCAGGGCGGGCGAGTTCACGCTGGAAATCCGCGACATCACGGCGACCTATGGAGACGAGGAAATGAGGTACCGGGTGATGGTTCGTCCCCAGGTCCCCCACATGGGGAAGGTCCTCGATGTGCTGAACCTGGAGGCTGGACGAGCCGGAAGGCTGAGTGTGATCACCGATCAGGAGGAGGGCTTCGAGGGCGCCATCATGCTCTCCATGGAAGGTCTTCCTCCCGGCGTCGAGACGGTGACCGCCACCGAGACCGAGCCGGTCACGCCGCCGGCCATCAACCGGGGCAGGGAAGAACGGTACGTGGCCCAAAACAAGAAGGCGACGTTCGTGCTGGTCGCCTCGCCCGACGCGCCGGAGACTCCCCGGCCGGTCAAGGTCCGGGTCTCGGCTCGACCCGTGGTGGAGGGTCTTCTGGGCCCCGTCACCCCGGTCAAGGAGCTGTTCGTCATGGTGCTCCCGACGAGGGAGGCGAACCGGGAGGAATGAGGGAATGAAGGCCTTCAGGGAATCGCTTGGCCGGATTGCGTGGCGCAGCCTGCGGCGGGTCGTGTGCCTGGCGGCTGTAGTGGCCTCCGCCGCAGTAGCGCCGGTCCACGCGCGTGCAACGTCCGCTTCCGCCGGGACGGCGGCCAAAGCTTCATTCGACGCTGCTGTCGTCAGTCTGCACCTGTTTCCGGAGGAACGAACCCTCAGGGGTGGGAACGCAACCCAGCAATACGTCTTGACGGGAACACTGGCCGACGGCAGCCGCAAGGACTTGACGGCTCAGGCGTCATTTTCGCTCTCGGACCCCAAGGTCGCGCGGGCCGAGCAAAAGGGAAGGTTCGCCGCCGTCGCCGACGGCGAAACGGAGGTGGTGGCGGTCGTGGGCCAGTTGGAAGCCAGGTCCCGGCTGCGGGTGAAGGACTCGAACTGGACGAGACCGTTCCACTTCTCCCGGGACGTCCTCCCCATTCTGACCCGCCGGGGCTGCAACCAGACGGAGTGCCACTCCGGCTTGAAGGGCCGGGGCGGATTCAAGCTGTCCATGAACGCGTCGCACCCGCGGCAGGACTACGACTGGATCGTACAAGGCGGAATGTACCAGGTCCTCACCGACGAGCCCGGCGAACCGAAAATCCCCCGTGTCAACTTGGAAGAACCGGCCAAGAGCCTGCTGTTGCAGAAACCCACCATGCAGATTCCCCACGCCGGGGGGCCGAGAATCGACCAGGAGTCCAGGGAGTACGCCCTCCTCCTGGACTGGGTCCGGAGGGGTTCCCCCTACGGTGAGCAAGACTCGAAACGGGTCAAGGTCGTCCGGATGGAGTTGTTTCCACGGGAGACCGTCCTGCGGCAGGGAGAGGAGCAGCAACTGGTGGTGAGCGCCCACCTGTCGGACGGAAGCGTGGCGGACTACACGAGCCGCGTCCGGTTCGACGTGAATCACGGCTCCGTGGCCGAGATTTCTTCCAGCGGCCTGGTGAAGGCCCGCAACGGAGGCGAGACGGCGATCCTGGTGCGGGGCGCGGGCCATGAGGTCCTGGGGACCGTCGGGGTCGTGGCGGACCGTGTGGCCGATTATCCGGACTTTCAGGCACAGAATTTCATCGATGAACGGATCTTCTCCAAGCTCCGCCGGTTCAACATCGTCCCCGCGGAGTTCTCCAGCGACTCCGAGTTCCTGCGCCGCGTCTGTCTCGACCTGACCGGCCGGATCCCCCCCGTGGCCCAGGTCAAGCAGTTCCTGGCGGACCCGGACCCGCGAAAGCGCGAGAAGCTGGTGGAGGCCCTGCTGGATTCCCCCGAGTACGTGGACTACTGGACCTTCCGTTTCGCCGACCTGTTCCGGGTGTCGGTCTTCGTCCTGGGAATCAATCCCAAGTGGAGCCAGTCGTACTGGGAGTGGATCCGGGACGCCGTGGAGCGCAACCGGCCCTACGACGAGGTGGCCCGCGAGCGCATGTCGTCACAGGGCTACAGCGCCCCGTCCCGGCACTATCTGCCCTACCTGGTGGTGCCGCCCCCGGAGAACATGATGGGCGAGCAGGTCCGGGTCTTCATGGGGCGCCGGTTGGATTGCGCTCAATGCCATGATCATCCCTACGAACGCTGGACCCAGAACCAGTTCTGGGGAATGACGGCCTTCTTCGGCTCCATGTTCAAACTGGGCGCCAATCCCGAATCGGTCATTTTCGATCATCCCAACGGGACGGAAGTGGCCGCCGACGTCCCCAGCCCCAAGGACCTGCGGGTGTTGCACCCGCGCACCGGGGAGGTGGTCGATCCGGTGCTGCTGGACGGGACCCGGGTGGCGCACACCCCCACCAACTACCCCCGCGGCGAACTGGCCAAGTGGGTCACCTCGCATCCCTACTTTGCGGAAGCCGCTGTCAACCGGATGTGGAGCTACTTCTTCGGCCGGGGCCTGGTGGAGCCGGTGGACGACTTCCGGAGCAACAATCCTCCCACCCATCCCCAACTGCTAAGGCAGTTGGCCCAATACTTCGCCGACAGCGGCTACGACCTGAAACAACTGTTCCGGCTGATCGTGAGCTCAAGGACCTATCAACTCTCCAGCACAACGCGAGGGTCGCAGCCGGCCGGCCAGGCGATCTACGCGCATGCGCCTTCCCGTCCCCTGGAGGCCGAAATCCTGCTCGACGCCATCTGCGACGTCACCGGCGTCCCGGAGCATTTTCCCGTGCCCGCCAGCGTCAGGACGGATGGCGCAGCTCCCAAGGGAACTCGTGCGATTCACCTGAAGGAACCGGACGTCTACGCTTCTTCGTTCCTGGATATCTACGGCCGCCCCACCCGCTTTTCGGTTCCGGAGCGGGACTCGGAACCGATGCTGAGCCAAGCGCTGCACATCCTGGCGGGATCGACCTACAACGAAAAGCTGTGGACGGAAGGATCGCGCGTTTACGACCTGTTCCGGCAGGGAGCCTCGGACGGGGAGATCGTCGAAGATCTCTACTTGGCCGCCTTTGCCCGGTTTCCGACACCGTCCGAGTCGGAAGAGCTTTCGGGCCTGATCGCGCGGACGGCCAGCCGCGAGCAGGCCCTTCGGGATCTCCAGTGGGCCGTCCTCAGTTCGCGGGAGTTCGCCGAGAACCACTGACGTTGCGGAATTACAGCCCTAACGTGTACAGTGGAGCCAGCGGTGTGTTCATGTTGAAGCAGATCGGATGCCTGCGGAAACCACAAGGTTACTGGAGCCGGCGTGACTTCATCCGGGTCGGTTCGCTGGGGTTTCTGGGCGCCCATCTGACCCAGTATCTGCGGCTGGAGGCGGCACTCAAGGCGTCCGGCGCGGATCTTTCGGGCGCGAAGGCCAACGCCTGCATTCTGGTCTGGCTGGAGGGCGGCCCCAGCCAGATCGACACCTGGGACCCCAAGACCAACAGTTCCTTCCGGCCCATCTCCACCAACGTCGACGGCATCCAGATCTCGGAGCTGCTGCCACGGCTGGCGAAGCGGATGGACAAGCTGGCGCTGGTCCGTTCCATCAAGTCGTTCGGCAACGACCATCCCCAGGCGGTCCACTACTCCATCACCGGCCACCGCCACAATCCGGCCATGGAATTCCCCAGCCTGGGGTCCATCGTGGCCAAGGAGATGGGGTCCTTCAACGGACTTCCTCCCTACGTCATCGTCCCTCGCTGGGAGCGCAACCGCCAATACCAGGATTTCTTCCGTTCCGCCTTCCTGGGTCCGGACTACATGCCCATGACCATCCCGGACCCCGCGAAGGACGATTTCCACGTCCCGAACCTGACCCTGCCCAAGTCCCTGAGCCCGGCCGTGCTGGAGAATCGGCGCCTGTTCCTGGACTCGGTGGACCGGATCTACCGGAACCGGGTGGAGAGCGTGAAGCACGCCAGCATGGACGCCTTCATGGACAAGGCGTGGCAGATGATCCTGGCGCCCCAGGTGCGGGAGGCCTTCGACCTCTCCAAGGAATCGGAGAAGACGCGCGACGCCTATGGCCGCGATTCTGTGGGGCAGAGCATGCTGCTGGCGAGGCGCCTGGTGGAGGCCGGCAGCCGGTTCGTCACCGCGGCCGGTTTTCACGGCAATTCCTGGGATACCCACAGCAAGAACGACGAGGGGCACCGGGACCGCCTGACGCCGCCGTTGGACCGGTCGCTTTCCGCCCTCATCGACGACCTCAGCGAGCGAGGTCTCTACGATTCGACCGTGGTGCTGGTGATGGGCGAGTTCGGAAGGACTCCCCACCTCAATCCCGGCCTGGGCCGGGACCATTGGCCCCAGTGCTGGTCCATCGCCCTGGGCGGCGGCGGACTGCGGACGGGTACGGTGGTGGGCCGGAGCGACGATCGCGGCGCTTTCGTCGTGGAGCGCGAGGTCAGCATCGGAGACATCTTCGCCACCGTCTACAAGGCCCTGGGGATCGACTGGCACAAGGAATACATGACGCCCGTCGGACGCCCCCTCAAGATCGCCAACGGCCTCGACGACCTCACCGGAGTACCTCTCTCCGAGCTGATCTAACCGCAATCGCCGACATCTCCTTTCGGCGCCATGGACAGCCGCCGTCAATCCGCGACGACACGAACCTTTTGTCAACCAATTCCGAACGACCCGCAGGGAGAGAAATGAGCAACGGACACGAAGACACCACCTACACCATGGGCCGCACTCAGGCCGAAACCGAACGCCTGATCCGCCAGTCGCGGCTGTATTCGGGTCTGACCCGGCGAATGCTGACCGAAGCGGGCCTGACCAACGGCATGAAGGTCCTGGACCTCGGCAGCGGAGCGGGAGACGTGGCCATGGCCGCGGCTGAATTGGTCGGTCCCAAGGGCCGGGTTGTGGGTGTCGACGTCAACGCGGAGATCCTGGAAACGGCTCGGACCCGGGTCGCGCAAGCCGGGCTGGAACATGTCGAGTTCGTGGCTGGGGACGCGCGCAAGCTGGACCTGGATAGCGATTTCGATGCCTTGATCGGTCGTTTCGTACTCATGTATCTGCCCGATCCGGCCGAGGCCCTCAGGCAACTCTCCACGCGCTTGCGCCCGGGAGGCATCGTTGCGTTCCACGAGATTGGCTTCAACCCCAATCGTTTGCCTCATGCCATCGATACCCCCTTGGCTCACCAGTTGGTCAATTGGACGATGGAGGTCTTTAAACGATCGGGCGCCCATGCCGATCTGGCCTTCCGCCTGTACGGCACCTATGTCGACGCCGGTCTGCCCGAACCCCGCCTGGAATACACGGCGCTGGGTGGCGGGGAGCCGGGATGGGCGGGATATCAGTACATCGCCGACAGCGTTCAGAGTGTCCTCCCGCTCCTGGAGCATTTCGGAATAGCGACCGCGGAAGAGGCGGATCTGGCGACAATCCCGAAGCGGCTCCGAGCCGACGTGGACGCGACGAAGTCTCCCATCGTCCTGCCCATGACCGTCATGGCCTGGACCCGGTTGCCGGTGGACGGCGGATGATGGGCCAGGGAGATTCGATGATCCTGCATCTCTTGCGGATGTTGGCGTCGCTACCATCAACTTGCGGAGCAATCGTCGGCCTTGGACCGATGAGCACTGGAACTGGAATTCCTGGAGGATATCCTTGGAATAGACCTTCACCACGGACTGCTGGAGAACTGCCCGCCGAAGGCCTTGCTGAACAAAGTCCTTTGCTCGGTGTCGCCGAGCATGACCAGTTGCGCTCCAGGCTCGAGCTTCATCTCGGACCGCAGCTTGGTCACGGTTTCGCCGTTCTGCTGTATGGCAACCACGCTCAGGCCGGTGAGGGAACCGATGTGGCTTTCGTAGAGGTT
>JAPOYZ010000519.1 GCA_026706325.1 Candidatus Aminicenantota bacterium | reverse complement strand
CAGCGAAGACGGCGCCGGCGCGCTGCTGGTGACCGGCAACAACCCCAGGAAGGACCGATACACTCTGGTGGCCAACATCGAGGTCCGGGGAGTGAATGCCGTCCGGCTCGATTTTCCGACGCATGAGTCCCTGCCCTCGGGCGGTCCCGGAAGATCGCCGCAAGGAGCTTTCGTCCTCTCCGAGTTCAAGATCGGCGACGCCCGGCTCTCGGACCCGGTCAAACCCACCGCGATTCCGGTGGAGAGAGTCTTCGCCGGCAGCTCCCAGAAGGGGTTCGAGATCGAGAAGGCCGTCGATGGAGAGCCCAAGACCGGTTGGGGCGTGAACGGTCCCTTGGGACCCAACCGGGATCAACAGGCGGTCTTCGTGACCTCTCAGAGCCTGGGGCGATATGGCGGATCGTCACTCACCCTGACCCTGGAGCAGCTCCACGGCGGGAGCCACAACATCGGCTCCCTGAGGGCCTACGTGACGCAGGCGCCGCGGAAGGACCTGAAGCAGGTCTTCCCCATGCCAGTGGAGAGGGCCCTGGCGGTTCCTGCCGGGGAACGGAGTCCGGAGCAGCAATCCGCCGTCCTGGACTACTACGTGGACCTGAACCCCGAAGTCCGGCACCGTCTGGCGGCGGTGGAGGGACATCGCCGGGCCCGGCCCCGTCCTCCGGGAACCATGGCCCAGACACTGGTGGAGAACCCCGACCCGCCCCGGACCCACATCCACCTGCGGGGAGACTTCCTGAGTCCGGGGGCGGAGGTCCGGCCGAGCACCCTCTCCGTTTTGCCGCCGCTCGAACCTCGCGGCGAGAATCCGGACCGGCTGGATCTGGCCTTCTGGCTGACCGATCCTGCCCACCCCCTGACCGCCCGGGTCGAGGTCAACCGCCTCTGGGAGCACCTCTTCGGCCGGGGACTGGTGGCCACCAGCGAGGACTTCGGCACCCGGGGCGAGAAACCGTCTCATCCCCGGCTCCTGGATTGGCTTTCCAAGGAGTTCGTGGCCGCCGGTTGGAGCCGCAAGGACCTGATCCGATTGATCACGACGTCGGCGACCTACCGGCAGTCTTCCCATGTCCGTCCCGAGCTCATGGAAAAGGACCCCAAGAATCTGCTCCTGGCGCGGCAGAACCGTTTCCGCGTCGAGTCGGAAGCGACGCGGGACCTCTATCTGGCCGTGGCCGGACTGCTGGAGCCGCGAGTCGGCGGCAAGAGCGTCTACCCGCCGCTGCCGGCGGGAATGGCCGATCTGGGATACGGCGGGACGGAGTGGCCCATGAGCACCGGGACCGACAAGTACCGCCGGGGCCTCTACATCTTCTTCCAGCGGACCGTTCCGTACCCCATGCTCATGACCTTCGACAGTCCCGATTCCAACACCTCCTGCGTCCGCCGGATCCGTTCCAACACACCGCTTCAGGCCCTGACGCTCCTCAACGGACCTCTGTTCGTCGAGAGCGCCCGGTCGCTGGGACGGAGGATTCTGGCCGAGGCCCCCTCCGGGGACGCCGATCGGATCGGATTCGCGTTTCGCCTGGCGCTGGCCCGCGACCCGAGCCCGCGGGAAGCCGGGATCGTTCGCGAGTTGCTGGCCGAGCACCGCAGCGCCTTCGAGCAAGACCCTGAGGCGGCCGCCGAATTCGCCGGGTCCGAAGCCGGGACGCCGGCCACCGAGACGGCCGCCTGGATCGCCGCCAGCCGAATGATCCTGAACCTGGACGAGTTCCTGACCCGGGAGTGACGACCATGGATTCTCCGGAAAACAGATTGCCGGCCTCCCGCCGGGACTTCCTCACCACCTCGGCCAGCGGCCTCGGGACCGCGGCCCTGACCTCCCTGCTGGCGCGGGAGGGACTGCTCCAGGCGAAACCCGGCGCGGGCATCGCCAATCCTCTCTTCCCCAGGCAGCCCCATTTCGCACCCAAGGCCAAGTCCTGCATCTTCCTCTTCATGGCGGGCGCCCCGAGCCAGTTGGACCTCTTCGACCCCAAGCCCAAGCTCAACGAGTTGGACGGCCAGTCCATGCCCGAGTCGTTGCTGGAGAAGGTGAGATTCGCCTTCATCCGCAAGGAGACGGCGGTGCTGAAGGGTTCCGGAGCCAAGTTTCGGAAACGCGGCGAGTGCGGCATGGAGATCTCCGATCTGCTGCCCCACATCGCCGGTTGCGCCGACGACATCGCCCTCATCCGGTCGCTGCATACCGACACCTTCAACCACCATCCGGGCCAGCTCATGATGAACACGGGCGTGCCCACGTTCGGCCGGCCCTCCATGGGCTCCTGGATCAACTACGGCCTCGGGAGCGAGTCGGAGAACCTGCCCGGATACGTGGTGCTCACGGCCGGCCGGGGAACCAGCGGCGGCGCCTCCAACTGGACCAGCGGCTTCCTGCCCACCAACTACCAGGGGGTATTGTTTCGAAACCAGGGCGACCCGGTCCTGAACCTGACCAATCCCGCGGGACTCCCGCACGAGTGCCAGCGCCTGGGACTGGACCGGCTCAGGCAGCTCAACGAGGAGCGTTTCCGGCAGACCCGGGACCCCGAGATCCTCTCCCGGATCGCCTCCTACGAGTTGGCCTTCCGCATGCAGTCGTCGGCTCCCGAGCTCATCGACCTCAGCGGGGAGAGCGAGAAAACGCTTGAGATGTACGGCGTGAACCGGACCGAGGGGAAGTGGAAGGACAAGCCCAGCCGGGGCTACCGTCCGGGAGTCTTCTCGACCTACGCCCGGAACTGCCTGTTGGCCCGGCGTCTGGTGGAGCGGGGCGTCCGCTTCGTCAGCATCTATCACGCTTCCTGGGACCACCACAGCAACCTGGACAGCGGACTTGGTTTCAACTGCATGATGTGCGATCAACCGGTGGCGGCACTGCTGAAGGATCTCAAGCAGCGGGGGCTGCTGGACGAGACCCTGGTGATCTGGGGAGGCGAGTTCGGCCGGACTCCCCTGGGTGAGAACCGCGTGGGCCGGCAGCCGAACACGGGCCGGGACCACCACCCCTTCGCTTTCTCCATGTTCATGGCAGGCGGCGGCATCCAGGGAGGGCAGGTGCTGGGCCGGACCGACGACATCGGCTGGAACCCGGTCGAGGATCCGATTCACATCAACGACCTCCACGCCACCATCCTGCATCTCTTCGGTTTGGATCACGTCCGCCTCACTCATCGCTTCCAGGGCCGGGATTTCCGGCTGACCGACGTTGGGGGCAAGGTGGTCGAGAAGCTGCTGGCATGAGCCGCCGTCTCCTGGCCGCGGCGGCCGCCGCCGGTGTTTTCCTGATTTCGAGTTGCGCCACGGCCGAGAAACCCGAGGCAGGGTCCGGCGAAAAGTACCGATTCATTCTCTCCAACGACGGGGGATCGGTGGCGGGTCCCGTGCTGGAAGCTCCCATCGGAGTGGAGGGCCTGGTCAAGCTGGCCATCGAACCGCTCCGGGACACGCAGATCAACACGCTTTTCTGGCAATTGGGAACCGACCCCTACATGGGGACCCCGTCCCACAGGCTCTCGGACTGGTACTCGCACCCGACGGACGTGGGCTCCATCTGGGGGGTGGAGAACCCTTCCTTCCACAGCGCCGGACTCTGGCGCATCCGGGAGAACGCGAAACGGCTGATGGAGGCCGGAACCGACCCTGTCGCCGTGGTGGTGGAGCACGGGCGCCGGGCCGGCCTGGAAGTCTTCGTCTGCATGCGGGTGAACGACATCCATGACAGCCGCCTGGAGGGAGGCGTGGAGGACCCCCTCATGTCGCCTGTCAAGAGGCGGCATCCGGATTGGCTCCTGGGTGAGGAAGGCGCCCGCAGGACGGCTTACAACTTCGCTCTGCCCCAGGTCCGGGAGTACAAGCTGGCCCTGGCCCGGGAGGCCATCGGGAATTACGACCTGGACGGCCTGGACTGGGACTTCTGCCGGCATCCCTTTCTCTTTCCCCAGGGCCGGGAAGCGGAGGGTGCGCCCCTGCTGACCGGACTGCTGGGCGACATCCGCCGGGCGCTGGACGAAAAAGGGGAACGGGTGGGCCGCCGCCTTTCCCTCTCGGTGAGGGTCCCCGGCTCGCTGGACGAGGCCCTGGCGCAGGGCATGGACGTGAGAAGCTGGCTCTCGCAGGGTCTGCTGGACATTCTCATCGTCGGTCATCAGCCGGGGAACAAGCATCGCCTCCCGGTGGAAGAGTACGTGGAGGCGGCTCGGGGGACCCGCACTCAGGTGGTGGCCCAGGGACTGGGCCTCTTCCAGCAGCCCAGGCCCCTCTCGGCCAAGCTGATCTGGAACGAGAAGGACTACTACACGGCCGAGATGTGCCGCGCCGTGGCCGCAGCCCATTACCGGGCCGGCGCCCAGGGGATCTTCGTGTTCAACAACCACTACCTGCAGGTGGTCCGGGACCGGCAATACGACCGCCTCCCGTGGAAGGAATTGGGCGACCCCCAGGCCATCGGCCGCAAGGACAAGCACTACCTGGCGGATCAGAAGACCTGGGGGGCCGGCCGGCTGCCGCTCGATCTGGCAAAGGCGGGGGACGCCGTGGAGGTCTCCCTGGACGTGGCGGACGACCTGGAAACGGCCGCCCGGGAGGGCGTCCTGAAATCGGCGGCGGTCCGGCTTCTGGTCGACCAACTGACTCCCCTGGACCGGTTGGAGGTCACCCTGAACGGCCAACCCATCGGGGACCCCCACACGCGGCACGTCTTCTTCACCGAGACCTGGCTCGAATTCGCCGCCGGTCCTCCCCAGCTCAAGCAGGGCTGGAACCGAATCGGAGCCGCCGTCCGGGCCCGGAATCCCCAAGTCACCAGCCCGCTCGCTCTCAAGAGCGTCGAGATCCTGGTGGATTACGAGGACTGAGGGGAGCGACTTTCCTGTCGCCAAAAGGGGGGGTGGGGGGGACGGCAGTCCCCCCTGTACGCTTTCCAACGGCAGAATTACGTGACGACACGGAAGAACCGGCGATTCAGAAATCGCCCAGTCTTCGTCGCCAAGTTTGTCACAACGGAGTGCGGCGGTAGGAAAACCGCCGCTCCACCGGCGACAGGAAAGTCGCCGCTCCGGTCGCCCCTCCTATGACCTCGCTTCGGAGGCGTCGATCCTCTCGATTCCGGGAGCGTGATCCTTCACCGCTTCCAACACCAGCGTGCGGCCGGCCAGCAGATCCAGGCTGTGCATTGCCCGGCGCACCTCCTTGTTGGCCTCCCGTTGGCGGGGGTCGGCCTCCTTGCGCATGGTCCGGATGGAGTAGAGCCGCTGAAACGGGTAGAAGAGGAGCAGCGGCCAGCAGGAGCGGCGCCAGAGGTCGGTGGTGGCCTGGGTGATCCGAAAGCCGCTGCTGTGGAGCGCGTACCGGAGCTGGTAGTAGGTCATGGGGTTGATGTGGTCGAAGACGGGGGTATGGACGAACTCGTTCAGAGGCCGGGGACAGAGGGAATAGAACC
Source organism: Candidatus Aminicenantota bacterium (assembly GCA_026706325.1). GTDB lineage: Bacteria > Acidobacteriota > UBA6911 > RPQK01 > JAJDTT01 > JAJDTT01. The sequence goes on along the minus strand of JAPOYZ010000519.1, from coordinate 3,842 downwards.
CGGTCAGGAAATACTTCAGCCTGGATGCCGAGTTCAGGATGTTGGGCGTGGACAGAACGAGCCTGCCATGCCACTTGAGGACCCGGTGGCATTCCCGGATGAAGCGGTAGGGATGCTCCAGGTGCTCGATCCCCTCCAGGCAGACCACGTAGTCGAACGACTCGTCCGGCAGGTCCAGGGGACGGTTCATGTCCAGTCCCCGGCACTCCACCCCGGCGCACTTGAAGAATCCCGGGTCCAGGTCCGCCGCCACCACCCGGAAACCCATCTCCCGCAGGCAGTGGGAGATTCCTCCCTCGCCGGACGGGATGTCCAGGACCTTGCCCCGGGGAAGGCGGTCCATGAGGTCCAGGACCTTGAAGAAGGTCCGTTCGTGGGCAATGATCTGAAAGCCCTCGGGCTTCCTCCGAGCTCGACTCACCGCTCCCATTTCAGCACCGCCCGGAAGATCGTCTCAAGTTCGGACCATGGAGAACAGGAGAATGGCGCCGGAACCGAACAGGAAGTTGGGACCCCAGGCGGCCAGCAGCGGGGAGAGCAGGCCGTTGGCGCCCATCATGCCGAAGATTCCGAAGGCGCCCCAGTAGCAGATCCCGATGAGCACGCCGGCGGCAATGCCGTAGAGCGCCCCTTTCCGGCCCATGGAGAAGGCGAAGGGGATGCCCAGAATGGCCATGATGGGCGTGACCAGGGGCAGGGAGATCTTAGTGTAGAGATCCGTCTTCAGGTGGTCCACCTCGAAGCCCCCCTGCTGCAGGTCCTGGATGTACCGGCTCAGTTCCGGGTAGGTCATCTTGCTGGATTCCTTCACTTCACGGGCGAAGTAGTCGGGGCCCTCGCTCAGTTCGAAGTCACGGCTCTCGAACCGGATGAAATCCTTTCGATCCGGGTGTTCCAGGTCCCGGATCCAACCCTGGGACAGGACCCAACGGCCGGCGCTCCGGTCCCAGACGGCCTTCTGGGAGTAGACGTGCCGTTTCAGCCTCCCTGTCCGAATGTCCAGATCCAGGATGGAGAGGTCGCCGAACAAGCCCCGGTGGACATCGAAGTAGTTGTAGTGGTAGAGCCGTTTCCCCTCTCCGAAGATCCAGTTCCGCCCCTGCTGGTAGAAGGTCTGGGCGGGACGGCCCTTGATGATGGTGCGCAGGCTGTCCTGCCGCTGGTTGGCGTAGGGAAGGACGTATTCCTGAAGCACGTAGAGGAAGCTCCCGACCAGCAGGGTCATCCCCAGCACCGACAAGCTGACGCGGTACACGCTGACGCCGCAGGCCTTGAGCGCCGTGATCTGCCCCGTCTTGTCCAGCAGGCCGAAGGTGACGAGGGTCCCGATGAGAATGGAAAGGGGGACCAGCAACATGAGGATGTGGGGCGCCAGGTAGAAGAAGTAGGAGGCCAACAAGCCGTAGGGCCGGTCGTTTTCCAGGACGTCGTCGATGAGGTCGAAAAAGGTGAAGAGATAGAAGAGGGCCATCGTGACCGAGAGGGCGAGGACGGAGTAGAGGAGAAAGGTCTTCACCAGGTACAGATCGATGACGCGAGCCGTCCTGGGCCTCATCTGGACCAGGCGGGACCGTCGCGGCTGGAAGGCGAAACTGCTTCGAATCCTGGAGAGCACCCGCCGCAATGCGCGGGCGGCCCGGGTCAACCTCCGGTCCAGGCGTGGGTAGACATGCCGCCAGCGCAACGGCCTGGCATCCAGGGCGCCGTAACGGAACGCCGCCCAAGCCAGCAAACCGGTCAGCAGGTTGGTTCCCCACACGCCCGCCAGGGGATGCAGCATTCCGCCGCGGGCCAATTCGAAGCCGGTGGCGAAGAGGACATAGTAGGCCAGCGCCACCACCACGCTGGCCACCAGTCCGTAGCCGCGCCCGCCGCGATGATTGCGGGCGCCCAGTGCGACTCCCAGCACGGCGAAGATGAGCGGCGAAACCGCCAGCGCCAACCGTCGGTTCAACTCCAGCCAACTCTGGGACCGGGTGGCGCCCGGATCGCCTCGGATCTCCCTCCAGAGTTGGATCGGCGCCTTGTCTTCGGGGCGCCGGGGACCGTTCGAGCTCTCTTCCACGGGAGGAAGTTGGAGCGCGAAGTCCAGAACGCGAAACCGGGTCAGCGTCATTTTCTCGGGAGCGTCCCGCGGCGTCTTGTAGCGCAGCCCGTTCTGGAGGTGCAGTTGAATCCGGCGCTTGTCCTCGTCGATCAGGGCCTCTCCGCCCCGGGAAAGGACGATTTCCGTCTCCGCGTCGTTGCCGCTGGAAAGAAAGACTCCGTCCCAGAAACCGTTTCTCAGATCCACGTCGGCGGCGTAGAGCACGGCCCCCCCCGGCAACCCTTCGTAGAAGACGCGCGGCTTGATCCGGGATAGGACCGGCTGGACGCCCATCTCATGACGGAGCGTCTGCAGGCTCCAGTTCCCCGCCGGCAGCGCCACCAGGGTCAGCCCCAGCGTGAGCAGGCTCACCAGCAACCCGATGTTGACCACATGGCGCACCATCCGGTGGATGCCGATTCCGCAGGCTCTCATGGCAACGATCTCGCTGTCGGTGGAGAGGCGGCTGAATCCGATCAGCGTCCCGATGAGGAAGGAGAGGGGGACGCTGAAGACCAGGATGCTGGGAAGAATCGAGAGTATGGTCCTGACGACCGTCAGGATGGGAGCGTCGGCCCGGATGAGGAGCTCGGTCAGGCGGCCGAACTCCCGGGTCAGGACGGCGAAGGTGAGGAACAGGAGGGTGATCAGGAAAGGCGGCGTGATCTCCTGGTTGATGAGCTTGTTGATCTTGGTCATTGATTCGGCGTCGCTTGCGGGTTATGCAACCCGGGAGCGGACAATTTAACAAAATTTTGAGGGGACGCTGTTTGGGAGGGGGGAGAGAGGGAGGGGAAGTGTCCAGGTGGGGAAATGTACAGGGGGGACTGCGTCCCCCCTAACCCCCCCTCGGCGACAGGAATGTCGCCGCTCCATGCCGCCGCTCCTCGATGCTAAGATTCTTACGTGATTTTTCATGACTTGGGGGTGCTGCCCTTTGCGGAGGCCTTTGCGCTTCAGGACGAGACGGTCCGCCGGGTTGCGGCCGGCCGCCAGGAGGAGACGCTCCACCTGGTCGTGCATCCCCATGTGTTCACGGTGGGGAGCGGGGGAAACGCCCGGAACCTGTTGGCTTCCTTCGACCCTGACGGGCATCCCATCGATCTGGTTCGAATCAATCGGGGAGGCGACGTGACTTATCACGGGCCGGGGCAACTGGTGGGGTACCCGCATCTGGACCTGCGGGGACGGGGACGCGACGTGGGGTTGTTCCTGAGGACCCTGGAGCAGAGCCTGCTGGACACGGCCGCCCACTTCGGGGTGCAGGCGTTCCGCCGGGAGGGGCTGACCGGCATCTGGACCAGGCGGGGCAAATTGGGATCCATCGGCGTGGGTGTGCGGCGGTGGGTCACCATGCACGGATTCGCCCTGAACCTGAACCCGGACATGAGGTACTTCCGGATGATCAACCCCTGCGGCATGGCGGGCTGTCCGGTCACTTCGCTGGCGGCCGAGGCGGGGGCGGCGCCGGCCATGGAGGAGGTCAAGGAGGCCTACTGGCGCTCGTTCCAGCGGGTGTTCGGCTGAGCCCGCATTTCTCCCCAGGTCGCTATGCGTATGACTAAAAAGAATCCACTTTTTTTAATTGCGCGATTTTTCCCAAGTTTTCTCTGGGACAGACTGCGCTGGGCGCGCGCTCGCTGGTCTTTTCGCCCTCAGCGCGCACATGCTCCCTCGAACGTAGTCACCACTACGCTCTCAGTCGCGAGCACGCGCTGAGGGCGAAAATCCTGCGCGATCGTCACGCCCCCTGGTG
>JAPOYZ010000063.1 GCA_026706325.1 Candidatus Aminicenantota bacterium | reverse complement strand
ACGCCTGTATGCCGATTACTGTAGACGACTACGCCAACGGCTCCACCTCTCGTTTGACGCCAGTTCGACAAGAGAGCGGCCGTGTCGTTGATGTTTCTTGATCGAATCAGGCGTGGCAACTCGCCGTTGCCCTCACGGGTGACTTCCGCAGCAGGCAAACGCCCACTGTGGAAGTGTTCCGCCACCGCGGCCACCTCCGGCGTGTTCCGGTGATTTCGCTTGAGGATGATTGGATCGTCCAGGTCTGCGGCTCGCTTGATCTCTTCAAGGGTCGTACGTTGACGGTTCAACGCCTGATCGTCATCTGCGAAGACAGTGAGTGTCCGGGCGACGTGGTGTGAGACGTAGATGAAGAATCCTTTCGGCAAGTCTTGACCTTCGTCCACGACCAAGTGTGGTCTGTCCGGAACGACGCGAGCCCGCTGTAGACGACGGAGCATCTCAGGCCAAACGTAAACATAGGTGTCCTTTCGCTTTGTTGGAACAGCGTATCTGGTTCTCCGTCGATAATCTTCCCACACGAACCTGTGCATTGTCCGTGCGTTCACGCCTCCTTTGTTCAACAATTGCAGCAGACGGCGGAGCATTCGATTGTATGTGACGATCGGAACGGGCCCACCGGTTTTCCACCGCGACACCGTCTCCGCTCGCTGGACCGCCAGCACCGTCTTGCCCGAACCCGGTGGCCCGACGACGAATAGTGATTCATCGAGTGGATGCTCCAGAACTTCGAGTTGTTCCTCCACTCTGGCGAGTTCCTCGTATGTCGGTAGCCGCACATCTAATCTCCGAGTGCAAGAGTGCGTCGCGACGGGCGATGGAACAGCGCATATCGGAGCGCGCGATCTGTTACGCCACTCGATCTCTCGATCTTGATCGTTCCGGTGTCGTTAACAGACGACATCAGGCCAATTCGATGCAGCGCTTCACTGAATATTGGAAAGTTACGATTGGCGTCAGACTGCACTGAGTTTGTGTAAAGAACCGTCACGGGACCGCGGCCAAACCTCGCCAGCAGGCAGTCGAGTTGCTCTACGAGCATCGTCGCGTCCAGAGTCGGACTCGCGAGAAGGTAGGAGGCAATGACGATTACGGGTCGCCATCCGGGCGCTGGTTGCCAGCATATGGAGGCGATGTCTCCTGCCCATTGGCATCGAACGTTGTCCATCTGGTTCGTAGCGGCTGCCAGTCGTTCGCCGAGCTTGCGCATCGCGATTGATTGGTCCAAACTGATGTAGTCGAAACGGGGCTGATCTCCTAGCTCGCTGGCGATGGCGAGCCCACCTGTACACGGGCCGCACCCCAAGTCCAAAACGATGGGCGCGTCCACGGGCTTATTGGCGAACAGCATGCGAAACGCCGCCGTAAGTTCCTCCAGATGCCCCTTCTGGAGGCAGTAGGCGTAGAGAAGGACGCGTTCATCTGGGTTGAAGTCACCCCAGGGTTCGTCGAAGTTCGCCTGCCCTCCGCCCGCAACCTCAATTCGTGCGACGTCGAATGAGACGCCAAGCAAACTTTCGCCGACCGACCGAGGGTCGTCGCGAACCCGCCGAACGACTTCCGCGGTTCGGAGGTCTTCCAGCCATTGGGGCAACTCTATGATCATCCACTTCTCTCAACGGTGCCGTTGACAGAAGTGCCATTGGAAAATCGCACCCAAAGCTGGGCATTCACCAGTTGGAGCGGGCCCCCGGTCTTGAATGGATCGCTGCTGGACGCCACCAGCAGCTCCAGTTCGTTATCCCCCAGATTCAGTGGAGGGGCGGCCAGGAGATAAGTCACCTGGTGGGCCTTGAAGTGATAGTGGCTGTGGGGAGACACGGTTCCGTCCGCTTCGTGGCGATGTTCGTGCGAATGGGCATACCCGATCCGGACGGCATCTCCCGCTCCTGCGGAATGCCCGTTGACGGTCAGCTCCAACCCGCCTTCCTGCAGGTGTCCGTGCACCGTCAGCTCCAGCCGTAGTTCCTGGAGCGTGCCGTCTTTCGCGGCCGCCTGAACGTCGTCTCCCAACGGAAGTGGCAGGTTTGCCGTGCGGCCGGGTGTGAGGTGCAGCGGCAGCGGGGGCTCGGCCGTAACGTGCCTGTAGTGGATGAACACCGAACTGTCGACACAGTAGAGCTTGTCCTTGCCTTCCAGCGTATCGACCTCGCCCACATCGTTCAGACAGGCATAGACACGATTACGGGTCGCGGCAAGCTCCTCCGGGGTATCCACGGAGTAGGGGTCGAAGGGTGTGGCCAGATTCCAGAAGTGGATGCCGTCGGCTCCGGCACGGTGCCAACGGGCCGCCAGCGCCCGGTTCCCTTCCCGGCACCAGGCCGGGGCGCAGCTCCATGGCTTCTGATTGATGCAGGGGTAGACCCGCACGTCGTGTTCGTGGGCCGTTTGGACGAAGTGTTCGACGTCCAACGTGCTCGACGCATATCCGCCGCCGGCGATGATCAGGTCCACCAGGTCGTTGGCCATCCAGGCCTCTACGTCCATGCCCAGGTGGATCGCCTGCTCGAAGGTGTCGGGGACCCGGGCCGACAGCAGCAGGGGTTTCCCGCGCCGCGCCGCGGCTGCGTCGGCCATCTTTCGAATCCGGGCCATGAAGCCGGTCATGATCGCCGTTTCTTCCGGAGTCGCCGGTTCGCCGCGCATGCAGCGGCTGAAGAACATGGGATGCCGGAAGTAGTCCATCTCGAAGCCGTCCACGTCGAACCCCTCGCAGACCTCCCGGACGATGGTGAACTGGCGGTCCCGTGCGGCCTCATGCGAGAAGTCGTACGCTGTCACGTACAACTGCAGGTGGGACAGTGTCCCCTGCGTGTCCACCAGCAGCTCGGGGTGCTGGCTCTTGAAGGGGTGCATGAGGTTTCTCATGATGCTGTCGTGGCAGTCGTTCATGCTCATGTGGGCGAAGGCTTCCATCCCGTTTTCGTGGGCGAAGTCGATGACCAACTGCAGCGGGTCGTGTCCCGCGTCCACCAGCGCCTTGTGATTCCTGGCCCAGGCCTGGTCGGTGACCGAAGTCCCGCCGGCCGCGGCGTAGAGCCTTTTCCGAGCCTTGCTGATGTAGGCCGGACTGTGGGCGTAGACGGCGTAGGTGATGGCGTCGACCTGCGTCCCGACCAGCGGCTTGAGCCGCGGCGCCAGGAATCCCTCGGGTGTGTCGCTGCCTGCGTGGGAAAGACCGTAGTTGTCATCCACGAAGATGATTCGCCGCCGCCGGCGCGCCGCCTCCAGCCGGTCCAGCTTGGCTTGGGACGGGCCGGGGTCCTCGCCGGCTCCGCAACCCGCAGCCCACCCAGCCGCTCCGCCGATCATGGCCGCAATGGCTTCCCTTCGCGTGAGACTCATCTCATCCTCCCTGAGATTGAAGATGGCCGGAGAATATCCGCCAATACTCGATTCAGTCCATACCTGGTGGCTTCCCGACTACTCGGGATTGGAGAGTCGATCCCATATCTTTTGCATTGCTTGATGGAAGACGGTCGCGTCCAGTTCGCCAATGGAACCGACTCTTTCCGTCATGTTGAACAGTGAAGCGTAAGTTTCTTCACGCATCCGCTCCCGCCGAGTCCGGAGGACGTCCAACACCTCTTCCTTCCTGGTCGAATCCAGATCCAAATCTTCGGCTCGCCTCAATTCCTCTTTCAGATTGGACAACTTTCGCTGCCGACAAAAGGCATTGTTCATGAAGTTGACCAGGATGTCTCGTCCGGGCCGGGATTGATTGATGACTCCCAGTTGATAGTACGCATCGCACAACTCGGTGCCGCCGTCCACGACTTTGAGAAATTCGGGGCGGGCGGAGGCGAGATCCCCCTTCTCCAGGTGTAGGAGGCCCGACAGGTATAAGGCCGCTTCGGAGCGGGGCGTGTCGGCCAAGGCTCGGTCGACCCATTCCCGCGCCTTTTCCGATGACCCGGCCGCGTAATAATTATTGGCTTTCCAGTAGCAGGTGCGGGCGCGAAAACTTATTCGTGACTCCTGGGTGATGCCGTTCCACACCGCCGGCGGGAGTTCCAGCAGGCGGTCCAGGGAGTGCTGGGATGGCTCGTGCCGTCCCAGCAAATGAAGAACGACGCCGTGGCCGAACAAGGCGGAAATGTTTTGCGGATCCCAGGTCAGGGCATCCTCGAAATACCGAAGCGCCCGCCGGTAGAGATGCAGAGATCGAAGGTGGAACTCGCCCAATTCAACCATGGCCTTCGTGTACTCGGGCACGAGGCGAATGGCTTCCGTCATCGAGTCGATGGCTTCCGCATATCTGGACTCCTCCAGCAGCCGGCTTCCCCGGTAGAGCAACAGCTCGGCGAAACCGGGATGCCTCTCGACATGATCCGCGATCTGGTTAAGCCGCTTGTTCTTCCAGCACAGGTAAAGCGTCAGCGGAGAGGTCCTGTCAGGATCCAGAACTTCGAGAGGATTCTTGGCGGACTGTTCGGAGTCCTGGTTCTGGTCGGTGAGGAGAAATAGGAGATAGGCCGCGAGCAATGGGTTCTCGACCGGTATCTCCCGGTCCCAATATGAACTTGGGATGCGGGCCTTGCCGGTGGGCGTGGAACGGCGCTGTCGCAACCGCTCTTGCGCCGATCGGCAAAGGACCTCATGAAAGGACGTGGCTCCCCGGGAGCAGAGCGAAGAGAGCCGTTCGGCCTGGAAGGGACCGTAGATTCCCTCCTCCGCCTGGCGCATCAGGATGAGGAATTGGGTGGTGAGGAGCTTTTGCAGGATCATCGGGTCTGCCGATTCCCCATAGGCTTTCCCGTAGACCGCTTCGGTCCTTTGCCAACCGTGAAGATGTTGCTCGGAGTCGGGAGCCGATTCGGCTGCGGGAACTTCACGTCGCTGCGCCGAGGCACCGGACGGATCCGATTGGGTCGGAATCGGCCGCCTGGAACTGCAGGCTGTCAGCAAAATCGGAAGAAGAACGGAGCCAATGAACACAGTCCGGAAGCGAGGCCGTAGGGATTGGCCACGACGAAATTCCGGTCGCTCGTGAAACTCCACTGAATTCCTCACCACGGTCAGAAAAGCAACGAACGGCCGGAATCGGGTTCGAAGTCCGGATTCCTCATCAAGTCGCCGAATATCAGACGATAATGAAGCGACCTTCGTTCATCTTTGGGTGTCTTGTCGAACCAGAACGGACTCGATTTTCGAGGCAAGATCTTCCAGCTTCAGTTCCTTGCCCTGCACGGCTTCTGCGGCCGGCGGTGCTTCCGCCTGTACGGAACCTCCCACGAAAGCGCTCAGGAGGAGCAGGAAGGCGCCGGCCCCTGATTTGCGTGCCCCGGCCTGCATGGTGTCGACCTCCCCGGGTGCCTACCGGGAAGCCTTTTCCAACTCGCCGATGTCGAAACGGTGGAAGCTGATCTCGCCGTATCGGACGCCCTCCTCCTGGGAGGTCTCCGCCAGGAGCCCGATGGTTCCGTCCGACAGACGCTGCAGAACCGAGTAGGCGGCGAATCCATCGTTGAACTTGACCGGATTGACGAAGGTCTTTCCCTCGTCGTAGCTGGTCCAGACGGTGATCCTCGTCCGGTTGAGACCGTCTCGGCCTTGGGGAGCAGAGAACAGGATCCGGTCCTTGTCATGGCCGGCCCGGGTCGCCGAATAGCGAATCATGGAACCGTCCACCCGGGTGAGGGCTATGGTGTCCGACAGGTCGGGTCCCCAACTGAGGCCGCCGTCGGCGCTGATGTGGCGCCGGCGAAACGCCCCTTGGGTCTGCCGCGCGTCCAGCAGCAACCGGCCGTCGGTCAGCTCCACGATCTCGTCCTCGTTGGCTGCGGGTCCACCGGTGGCGGCACCCACCTTCCATGTTCTTCCGTGGTCGTCCGAATAGTAGACGAACGGCTCTGCCGTGGCCCGTCCGTCCGGCGTCCGGGAACGATACCGCTTGGCCGGCACCACGAGACGGCCGTTGGGGGCCACCTGCGGATCCTGCCATTGGAGCTGGATTCCATGGCCGGGACCCGGTTCGGCTTGCCTCCAATAGAATCCGTCGTTGGTTTCGGACGGCTCATCCGGATAGTCGATCTGACGGCGCGGGGACCAAGTCCGGCCGTGGTCGTTGCTGGAGCGGACCCAGGTCACGTGATTGACGGCGTCGGCGTCCGGGTTCTGACCGGGCTTCATCACCAGCGGGCCCCGGTCGGGCCACTGTCCGTATAACAGGTGCACGGTCTGGGTCACGGCGTCGAGAACGGGAGTCGGGTCGGCGAAATCGACCAGGCTCCCGTCCGGCCGGAAACCGGAATCGATGACCTGCATCGGTTCCCAGGTCCTGCCTTGATCGGTACTCCGGCGCAGGACCATATCGAGAGGGGCGTTCTCGTCGATTGTGGGATCTCTTCCGCGGCCCCGGCGGCCTTCAGCGAAGGCCAGAATCGACCCGTCGCCGGCGACGACCATCCCCGGGATCCGGAAGGTATGGTATCGGTCCTGCCGGGTGACGTAATCTCCCTTGGGGGACCGGTAGGGGAACGTCACTCCCAGGACCTCAGCCCGGCTTTGGGAAATTCCGGCCCAGAGGAACAGGCTGAGGAGAATTGAAAGCCGGCGATGGCCTCTGCAGGTAACGGACATTCGACCTCGCGAAAGACGGCCGCAAAAGCTTTTGGTGGAACCGATTATAGACCAGATCGTCGATCACGGCTGAAGCCGGGCGCTTGTGGAACCAACGAGTCGCTGGCAGACTTGGGGAGTACACGGCGCGGCCGCGCCGATTAAAGCAGGAGAAGACAAAATGCTCGATCGCCGCCATTTCCTGATTGCGGGAGGTTTGGTTCCCGTCGGTTTCCTGGGCCTGCGTCACTTGATGAGTGACCGTCCCCTCTACAAAGATGCCGACCTGGTGGATCCCGGGTACGGGCCGTTGCAACGTGACCCCAGGGGGATCCTGGATCTCCCGGAGGGGTTCCGGTACCGGATCGTGTCCTGGGCCGGTCAGACCATGTCGGACGGCCTTTTCCTGCCCGGGGCGCCCGACGGCATGGCCGCCTTTCCGGGACCGGATGGCCTCGCCGTCGTGATTCGGAATCACGAGCTGACGGCCCAATCGGACCGCGGCCCGTTCGGCAGGGACAACCGCCGGCTGGAACTGTTGGATCGCGGCAAGGTCTACGATTTCGGTGAAGGCAAGACCCCGTCCTGTGGCGGCACCAGCACGTTCCTCTTCGACCCGGGCCGCCAGGAGATCGTCTCCCAGTTCCTGAGTTTGGCGGGAACCATGCGCAATTGTGCCGGCGGCGCCACGCCCTGGAACAGTTGGATCAGTTGCGAGGAGACCGTGCGGACGGCCGGGCGCGACGAAGAGGCTGGAATCTGGGCCGATCAGGACCATGGCTACAACTTCGAGGTTCCCGCCACGACCCGGATGGAGGTCGTGGACCCCGTCCCTCTTCGTGCCATGGGCCGTTTCAATCACGAAGCCGTCGCCGTGGCCGAGGAGACCGGTATCGTCTATCAGACGGAAGATCGGGGCGACGGCCTCCTCTACCGGTTTCTCCCCAAGTCCCCCGGCAAGTTGCAGGCAGGAGGACGGCTTCAGGTCCTCAAGATCCGGGACCGGAGCAGTGCGGACACTCGCAATTGGAATCTCTGGAGAACCATCCCCGTCGGAGAACCGGCGGCCGTCGAGTGGATCGATATCGACGAGCCGGAACCCCAGGAGGACAACCTGCGATACCGGGGATATGAGGCCGGTGCCGCTCGCTTCGCCCGGGGCGAAGGCATGTGGTATGGCAACGAAACAGTCTATTTCGCCTGCACCAACGGCGGGTACCGCAGAAACGGCCAGATCTGGAAGTACCGGCCGAGCCCGGCGGAAGGCACGCCTGAGGAGCTTCAGGCGCCTGGTACCCTCGAGCTCTTCATCGAACCGGACGATGTGGACCTGCTCAAGAGCGCCGACAACCTGACACTCAGCCCGTGGGGCGACCTGGTCCTGTGCGAGGATCGATCCACCGAGGTCGTGCGTCTCATCGGAGTCACTCCGGAGGGCCGGTGCTACGTTCTGGCCAACAACCGGCTGCGGACCGAATTCGCCGGCGCCGTGTTCACCCCTGACGGATCCACACTCCTGGTCAACATCCAGCAGAAGGGCCTGACGGTGGCCATCACCGGCCCCTGGTCGAGGGCCTGACGCCGCTCCCCGGTGAAGGTCCTCCGCTTCTCCCACGACTACCTGGTCAATACCGGCGGCCTCATGGGCCACCTGCGCGCGCTGAACCGGGCGCTGGCCGGGACCGGCCGTGTCGAGGTGCTCCAGACCTTCCTGGTGGGAGAGTCGCAGATGGTGGCGCTCGAAGCCGCGGGAACGGTCAGGCGTCGGGATGGCCACTGGTATGAGGCGGGTACCCCGATCCGAGTCTTTCCCTGCCTCGTACCCATGCGTACCCCCGGACGCACCGACATGGACTCCGACACGGCCTGCACCGCGTTCCGGCGTCACCTGGACGGGTTGCTGCAGCGGGAACGGCCCCACCTTCTGCACGTTCACCTGGTTCGGCATCGAATCCAGGTCGTGGCCCTGGAGGCCGCCGGAGCCGCAGGCATACCCGCCGTCATCACCCACCACGAGGGAAGGCCCGCGACACCGGAGATGGCCGAAATCCTCCGGGAGTCCTGTCGGCTGGCGGATCGTGTCTGCGCCGTGACCCGTTTCTCGGCGGCTGCTTTCGGCGGTCCCCGCGTCGACTATCGTGGATTTTTCGTGGACCGCGACTTCTGGAATCCGGGCGCCGTCACAGACCGTGATCGCGATGCCTGGCGGCGACGGCTAGCAGCGGGAGCGACCGATCGCCTTATGGTCTACCCGGCGCGATTCATACCGCGGAAGAACCACGAGTTTCTGATCCGCGGTCTGCACGGGGTGATTCGGAGCCGGGCGGTCCGGGACGCGGGCCTGGGCGTGAGGCTGGCTCTGCCGGGGCCGACTCTTCCCGAGGGACGTCCCTTCAAATCCCGCTTGGAGAAGCTGGTCTCGAACCTGGATCTGGACGGCCACGTCACCTTCCTGGAAACGCTTTCCCCGGCCGATCTGCGCGCACTCTATTCCGCCGCGCAGATCGTCGTCTATCCGGCTCGGAACGAGGGTGCGGGACGCAGCCATTTGGAGGGCATGCTCCTGGGCTGCTGCCCCGCCGTATCCGGTGACGGAGGCCTCGTGGAGTATGTGCGCCATGGGGTCAACGGAATCGTTTTTTCCCCCAATCAGGTCGACGATCTGGTGCGGGGACTCGAGTCCATTTTGCTCTCGGAGGACCTGCGCCGGAGCTTGGCCGTCGCGGCCCGGGAGCCCGCGGCCGGCTTGACGCTGAACCGGTACGCAAGCGACCATTTGACC
>JAPOYZ010000447.1 GCA_026706325.1 Candidatus Aminicenantota bacterium | reverse complement strand
CCGTCATGGACACGGGGCTCAACATCAACCACCTGGACATCGCGTCGAACCGGGACAGCATCTGCGCCGCCAACTTCGTGTGGAACTCCCGGAGCGGCCCGGACGGAACCCTTCAAGAGGCCGAGGATCTATGGATCGATGCAAACGGCCACGGGACCCACGTCACCGGGACCGTAGCCGGGAACGGGACCGTCCAGCCGCGGTTCGCGGGCATGGCTCCCGGCGTGCGGCACATCCGCTTCGCCAAGGTCCTGGCGATTGGGGGTGGTGGGTCGGATGTCACCATCATGCCGGGAATGGACTTCCTGGCCGAGGCGACGGAGTGCGCCGAATCAGGCCGTCCATCATTTCCCGCAAAGCCCCTCATCGTCAACATGAGCCTGGCTGGGGCCTCCCGGGGCTTCGGCGGCTGGATCGCCTGTCTAATTTCCACTTCAACAACAATCAGAGTCTGTGCCTTCCCAGGCAGACCGAATTCATCGATTGGTTCGAAGGAATCAGTGACCGCTCATCAGTGTCGTACTGCGCCAGGGTCTACTGGGTGGATGGATACAGGGTGGGAGAGATCAAGCGAAGACCACTGGGCGGCTTCCGGATTGAAACCCTCGTCACGGGCTTGAACGCCCCAAGAGGCTTGGCTCTGGATCCGGGTGCCGGAAAGATGTATTGGACGGAAATCGGCATTGTGGTTTCGGGAGATCTCATTCGCGGCAAGATCCGGCGGGCGAACCTGGACGGGAGCGGGGTGGAAGACGTTGTCACCTTTACCGGCAACGGGCCAACCAGTGTGAACAACCAACTTGGCTTGGCGTTGGACATCGGCGGCAAAAAGATCTACTGGACGCAGAGATCATCAGACTATTTGTGGTTTGCAGACCTGGACGGGAGCGGCGTGAGGTACTCGCTCCACACTGGGATGGCGAGCGACCCGGAAGGACTGGCTCTGGGCGCCGGCTATATTTACTTGACGGCCCGGGGAAAGATCCAGCGAATCAAAATAGGCGAAGCCGGGGCAGAAGACATCGTCACGGCGCGTAATGTCGGCGATTACTTGGCGTTGGACATCGACGCCAAAAAGATCTACTGGACGACTGGGACCGGGGTCCGGTGGGCAAACGCGGACGACGGCACGGAGGAGTCGGGCCTAAGTCAATCCGGCTCTTCTACAGAAGGCGTGGCCATAGAACCGGGTAGGTAAAACCTGGACGGAACGGACATTGAGGTTTCGGCAACCGCCGCTCCGCTCCCGCTGGGATCTTTCGCATATTCTCCGTGGCCGTCGTTGTATATTGTTGAACGCAGGACATCCGAGGACTCGACCCCATGAATGTCGGCCTGATCAGCGTCCTGGTAGCCGTTGTGGCGGTGGGTGTCGGCTTGGCCGGCCTGATTCTGGCCAGTTGGCGAGGCGTCCGGCATGAAATGCGGGACATGCGGCAAGAGCTGCGGGGAGAGATCCACGAAGTCCGGCAGGAGATGCGGGATATGCGCAACCACATGGGGCGGATGGACTCCCATATCGGCGAGCTCCGGCAACGCGTGGGGCACATGGAAGGACTACTCCAGGGACTGCGGGATGTCTTTGTCCGCCGGACCGCGTCGTAGGAGCGGCGACTTTCCTGTCGCCAACCGGGGGGGTTAGGGGGGCTGGAAGCCCCCCTGTACACTTCAGCTACCAAGTCGCGCCACAACAAGAGAAGCATGGGCGACAGGAAAGTCGCTCCTGTCGTCTTTCACACCGCCCGGTTGACGTAGTCGAAGGCCCGGAGACAGGCCACCCTCAACCCCTCCCGGCGGACGGTGCGGAAGAATCTCGCCACCGGACCCGGCGGATCCGGCGGATGCAGGGCGGCTTGAGAGCCCACCCAGCAAAGGCCCCTGAACTCCTTCTCGAGAGTCCGGATCTTCTCCCGCAGGGCCCCCGGCAGGGAATCCAGGGACGCCGCGCTGGGACCCAGGTCCAGCAGAGAACCCAGGTCGAAGGACTGCAGAAACTCCAGTTCCTCCTTGACGTAGCCCGGATCGTCCACGATCCGCCGCAGCGGGTCGCCGAACAACTTCACGATCTCCCGGTCGCTGCGCCGGCGAAGGGCTTGCACGCTGCGGCGTTTCTCAAGCAACCGCGGCAGTGATTGGAGCACGTCGTCCATGGCCACCAGGTGGTTCAACGAGTCCAGCAACCGGGACCGTGCGGTCGCATCACCCTCGTCCAGCTTGTGCCGCGTCTCGGACCAGAAGTAGAAACTCTCCTTGCGAACGCCCGAAAAATGCACCGCCCGTTTCACCGAGAGGACGGGGGCACGTGGAAGGACTACTGCAGGGACTGCGGGATGTCTTTGTCCGCCGGACCGCGTCGTAGGAGCGGCGACTTTCCTGTCGCCAACCGGGGGGGTTAGGGGGGCTGGAAGCCCCCCTGTACACTTCAGCTACCAAGTCGCGCCACAACAAGAGAAGCATGGGCGACAGGAAAGTCGCTCCTGTCGTCTTTCACACCGCCCGGTTGACGTAGTCGAAGGCCCGGAGACAGGCCACCCTCAACCCCTCCCGGCGGACGGTGCGGAAGAATCTCGCCACCGGACCCGGCGGATCCGGCGGATGCAGGGCGGCTTGAGAGCCCACCCAGCAAAGGCCCCTGAACTCCTTCTCGAGAGTCCGGATCTTCTCCCGCAGGGCCCCCGGCAGGGAATCCAGGGACGCCGCGCTGGGACCCAGGTCCAGCAGAGAACCCAGGTCGAAGGACTGCAGAAACTCCAGTTCCTCCTTGACGTAGCCCGGATCGTCCACGATCCGCCGCAGCGGGTCGCCGAACAACTTCACGATCTCCCGGTCGCTGCGCCGGCGAAGGGCTTGCACGCTGCGGCGTTTCTCAAGCAACCGCGGCAGTGATTGGAGCACGTCGTCCATGGCCACCAGGTGGTTCAACGAGTCCAGCAACCGGGACCGTGCGGTCGCATCACCCTCGTCCAGCTTGTGCCGCGTCTCGGACCAGAAGTAGAAACTCTCCTTGCGAACGCCCGAAAAATGCACCGCCCGTTTCACCGAGAGGACGAAGGCCAACGGAAGGATCTTCCGAAAGTTCTCCTCCTCGTAGTTCTTGAAGATGGTGAGCAGCGCGTTCCGGTGCATCAGGTAGCGGGTCTTCTCCGGGGCCTGGGTCTCCAACGTGGCGTGTCCCCGGTGGCGCACGACCGAACCGGGGGCCAGGACCACACGGTAGCCGGCCAGCCAGAGTCTCCAACCCAGGTCCACGTCCTCGAATATGGCGAAGTACTCCGGGTCGAATCCCCCCAACTTCAGAAAGACCTCCCGGTCCACCAGCATGGCCCCGCCGCAGGGGAACAGCACGTCCTCCCGGCGCTCCGCCTTCTCCACCGCCAGGCCCAGATCCTCCTGCAGCCCGTACCCCAGGTAGTGCAGGGAGGAGCCGTTGTAGTCGATGCGGCGCCCCTCCCAGTCCAGGATCCGGGAGGCGACGCAGGGAGTTCGTTCGTCCAGCTTCTCCAGAGCGGCGGCCAGCCACTCCGGTTCCGGGCGCATGTCGTTGTTGATGAAGGCGACGCAGGACCCCTGCGCCGTCTCGGCGCCCACGTTGCAGGGCTGAGCGAAGCCGCGGTTGACTCCGTTTTCCAGCAACCGGACTTGGGGATACCGCCTCCGCAGGAACTCCTGGGAGCCGTCGGTGCTCCCGTTGTCCACCACGATGACCTCGCCCGGTTCCAGCGCCAGCAGGGGAGGGAGCAGGGTCGACAGGTGGGATTTCCCGTTCCAATTGACGGTGACGACCGTGACGTCACCGGGGGATGGGGACATGGCGCGATTGTACGATAAGGCGTTTCAATTGTGCGTCCGTCACCCGCCGCTCGTTCCGGATGCGGCGCCTCAGGCGCAGCGTCTCCGGAAGCCACCGCAGGTTCCAGGCCAGGTTTCCCAGTTGCGCCCACTTCCGGCGCACCGGCTGGCGCAGGGTGAGCAGTCCCCACAACGCCCGGGCCAGGTTGGAGCCCTCGTAGTTCTTGAGCAGCGAGCGCATGTTGTGGCGCTCTCCCAGGATCTCCCGCCAGAGGAGTCCGCGCTCCTCGCGGGTGGAAGCGCTCAGGTGATGGTAGGCGACCGCCCGGGGCGCGGTGACCACCCGGAATCCCAGCAGCCAGAGCCTCCAACAGAGGTCCACGTCCTCGTGGTACATGAAGAAGCGCGGGTCGAATCCGCCGGCCTCCCGGAATCGGGACCGGTGGAAGAGGGCGGCGCCGGCGCACGCGAAAAGGACCTCCCGGCTCTCGTCGTACTGGCCCCGGTCCTCCTCTCCCATCCCCCGGTCCCAGGTGTAGCCCAGCCGGTTCATGCAGCCCCCGACCCCGTTGAGCCTGTGGGGCCGGTCGTGCAACCTCAGCTTGGAGGAGACGGCCGCGACGGAGGGGTCCGCCTCGCCGCCGGCCACCAGCTCTTCCAGCCAGTCCGGCTCCAGGCGGAGGTCGGTGTTGAGCAGGGCCAGCCAGGTTCCGCGGGCCTCCTCGGCGGCCAGGTTGGCGGCCCGGGAAAAGCCCAGGTTCAGGTCCTGCGGGAGGACCCGGACCCAGGGAAACTCCCGCTCGACGTATGCGACGCTCCCGTCCCGGGAGGCGTTGTCCACCAGCAGCGTCTCCAGGGGCCGGCGGGTCTGAAGTTCCAGGGAACCCAGCAGTTCCTCCAGGTAGGGGCGGCCGTTGTAGTTGACGATGGCCACGGAGGCAGGCGCCCTGCGCGGTCCCATCACCGGCGTCTCAGCTTATCCCGGAGGCGGAGGCCCGCCAGTTTCCACAAGGGGACTTCGGTGCGCAGGTGCCGGATCTCCCGGCGCAGCAGCCGGATCAGCTTCTGCCGTTCGTTGATGAGGAAGCGGGTGTTCAGCCAGGCCTCGTCCCGTTCCTGAAGCAGTTCCCTGATCCGCTGGTGGAGGGTCGGGAACTGCGCGTCCCGGGCCATCGCCGAGAAGCCGCAGGCGGACGCCGATTCCGGGCCGGGCTCCGGGAACAGTAAAGCCACGGAGTCCCGTTGGGCGTCCGAGAGAGGTGTCTTGGAGATCAGAAAAAGACTCCGGTAGGCCGGTTCGGCCAGATCCGCAACATAGCAGCTCCGGTTGTAGAGTCGGTTCAGCGAGGTCATGGAGGTGGTGTCGTTCAACTGGAAGTAGTGCTGCGTCAGCACCTGCATGGCGCGCCAGCGAGGCAGGTAGCCGCTGGGGAAGCGGTGGACCTCGTAGCCGGCCCGGTCTCCGAAGTGACTCTCCACCAGGTCGTGGGAAGGCAGTCCCAGGGTCCGATGCTCCTCCAGGAAGCGGCGGGCGTTCAGCAGTCCCTCCGCCAGCTCCTCCTCGGTCCGTTCCACGTCAGGCGTGGAGAAGGGGGCGCCGATCAGGATGAAGGAACGGGCGACACGGTCCAGTTCCGAGAGGAAATCGGGACGCCGCTCCGGCTCCAGGTGCTCCAGGACGTCCAGGGAGAGCACCAGGTCGAAGGAGGCGTCGCGAAACGGCTGCTCCCAGGCCGGAGCCGGCGCGTGGTTCGGATGGTCGCAATGCCTCAGGTCGGTGGTTCGGATCTTGACGGGCCTGTCCATTTCCAGGCTGGAGAAAAAGTCCGCCGTGGTGGCCACGTGTCCGTCCCGGTCGCCCAACAGGCCGCCCACGTCCAGGATGGGACCCTGGGTCAGCCGGGAACCCACCTGCGACGCGAGGCGGTAACGCTGGTAGAGGTCGAAGGGCAGGCCCAGGACCAGGCTTTCCCGGGAACAGGGCTCGGCGCCGATCTCCACGTCGTGGATGCGGAGCCGCGGTCCCAGGGGGAACGGTTCGAAGATCAGGTGGTGTCCTCCGGCGGCCACGCGGACCGGCTGGAGCTCCACCTGCACGGTTTTCCGCTCCGAGTCGAGGTGGATCTCGGCCAACGTGGAGCTGCCGGCGCGGACCCGCAGCGTCGTGAAGTCGGGCGAGGAAGAGACGGAGAAGCGGGTCGTGATACGGACCGGTCCGGCCCGCCGGTTCAAGAGATAGAGGGCCGAGGAATTGCCCTGCATTTCCCGCGATCCCGCCTCCAACGCCGACCATCCCCAGCGCGGCAGCGCCTCCAGGGGACCGTCGACCGAGACGAATTCCGGTTCGGGGCCGTAGTAGTCGTGCCGCCAAGCCGCCGCCCGCTCGGCCGCTGGAGACCCCTTGAACGCCGCCAGGAACTGGAAGTTGTAGGGAGTCACGGAGAAGCGGTAGGTCACGGCCAGGTCCAGCTCCTCCAGCGCCGAGATCCAGAAGGAGGGGGGCCGCTCGAAGCAGTGGGTCGGCTCCGGCCGCCGGAAATGGAGAGGATCCGGGGTGGCTCCCGCGATCAGTCCTTCGGGTTCTAGCACCCGCACCGCCTCCCGGAGGCAGGCGCGCGGGTCCGGAAGGTGTTCCAGCAGGTCGAACAGGGTGACGACGTGCGCGCATCCGTCGGGGAAAGGGAGTTCCTGGGCGTCTCCCTGAACCAGGAAGGGCCGCGCCGGAGGGTGTTGGGAGAGCGCGTAGCCGCTCAGGTCCAGCCCCACAGCCCGCCGCCCGGACCCCCGGACCGCCTCCGTCAGGTACCCGGAGGCACAACCCAGCTCCACCAGCAGGCCTTGGGGTTGGATGGCTTCCAACAACTCGATCCACGGACTCCACTCCGGATGCGCCCGAGCGGAACCCTCCGGCGGGTACCCGCTGGTTTTGCCGTGGAAGTAGTCGTGATCGTAGAGGTCGCAGTGTCCGCGAAGGCCGGAAGAATCGTCCCAACTCCCCCTCCCGGCTCGCATGGTTGGCCAGCACAATACCACGCCACCCAAGCCGATTCCACGGAGGAGAAGCGACCGGAGCGGCGACTTTCGTGTCGCCGACCGGAGCGGCGACATTCTTGTCGCCGACTGGAGTGGCGACATTCTTGTCGCCGACTGGAGTGGCGACATTCTTGTCGCCGATCGGCGGTTTTCCTACCGCCGGGACCGGCGGTTTCCAACCGCCGAACTCCCCGGCGGGATTGAGCCCAAAGGAATGGGGCCGAAGGCAACCACCTTCCTACGAACTAGTTCGGAGCGATCCGCCGGGCCAAGGAATCTCGCAAGCCCGTCAGCAGTCCTTCGACCTGCGCCATGCCTTCCCGGAGATCGCCGATCTGCGTGTCGATCCGTACCATATGCCCGCGCAGACCCTGCATCTCCTGCCGAATCTCCTTTCGCAGGCCTTGGTTCTCGTCCTGCGTCTCCTGCCGCAGGCCCCGCATCTCATTGCGGAGCACTATGAAGGCGGTGAGGGTCAGCCCGGCCAAGCCGCACCAACCGCCACCACGGCTACCAAGACACTCGCCAGATCGATATTCATTGCCCGAAATACTCACATGTGGGGACTTTCCTGCCCCCTTCCCAATCTCCATAGGAAGTTCGGCGGCTGGCGCCCCCTCCTGAGAAAAAGGGGGAGATTTCCAAACGCCCAGTCTTCGTCGCCAAGTTTGTCACAACGGAGTGCGGCGGTAGGAAAACCGCTCCCAATCGACGGTAAGAAAACCGCCGCCCCAGTCGGCGGTAGGAAAACCGCTCCACTGGCGACAGGAAAGTCGCCGCTCCTGTTCGGCGGTAGGAAAACCGCCGCTCCACCGGCGGTAAGAAAACCGCCGCTCCCGGCATTTCGCCGGGCATGGGCCGGTGGGGAAGCTCCTAATTCGTGATGATCCTCTGGGCGATAGCGTCTCGCAATCCTTTCAGCAGTCCTTCCACGTGCGCCATGCGTTCCCGGAGTTCGCCGATATGGGAGTCGATCCGGCCCATGTGGCCGCGTATGTCACGCATCTCGTGCCGCATCTCGTGCCGCAGCCCTCGGACCGTGGTCATTAACAGGCCGCCCAAGGCGATTCCCACTGCCACAATGGTGACCAGTACGCTGATCAGTTCAAAATCCATGATTCAGCTCCCTTCGCATCCCAAGTGGGCCGCCTCCCGGTCGTGGTGGACACGAACTGTGCATATCCTGCGATTAACCGCCGGCGATTCCCACCTCTCAAAAGATATAACGACGGCGAAGAAAAATCCGCGATCCGCCTTCTCGAATCCCCGCAGGAGGGGACATCCCGACCCCACTATTCCTCAATAGCCGGCACTTGGACGATCACCGCCCCCGCTCCACCGATGCTCCAGCCGGACCGCTCCGAACTCCCTGCCCCGCGAGCGAACGCTGAACGGAATCGACCTCCAACTTCCCGCGGCCGGCTCCTCCAGATGGGAACACGCCGCAACCAGAACCCGGTACCCGCCCGCCAGCAGGGGGACCTCCCGCAGCGTGAGCCGCGCCCGGTAACGGCCGCCGCCCAGACGCTTCAGCTCTTCGATGCTGCGGGTCCGGGTTTCGTGGATGGTAAGGCCGTCGTCTCGCCGGATGGCCACCCGCAGGCCGGGCCGGCCCCGGAAGCCGGACGCGAACTCGGCGACGATTTCCAGCCGCATTGTATCGCCGGTCCGGAAGCTCTCGCGTCGAGAGCCCGAACCGTCCTCCAGCCGGAGGCTTTCGATTCCGCAGTCCATTGGGGCGTCCGTACCGGAGATGCCGGCTTCCCCGCCGCGATCGGCCGACGCCTGCCCCAGATACCGGGCGTAGTCTTCCACTACCGTAACGGCGTCCCCCTGCGATCGGGGCCGGCCCTCCCGGAGCCAGATCGCTTCCTGGCACAGGGTCTTGATCTGGTAGAGGTTGTGGGAGCAGATCACGATGGCCGCACCCCTCTTCTTGATGGACAGGATGCGGTCGGTGCACTTTTTCTGGAAGGGCTGGTCTCCCACCGCCAGCGCCTCGTCGATGACCAGCACGGCAGGGTCGAACCCGGTGGAGACGGCGAATCCCAGCCGGACGTACATGCCGGCGGAATAGGTCCTCACCGGCTGGTCGATGAATTCTTCCAGCTCGCTGAACGCCACGATCCGGTCTTCCTCCTCCCGGACCAGGTCCGGGTCCAATCCCATGAGAGCTCCGCTGAACCGGATGTTCTCGCGGCCGCTGAACTCGGGATGAAAACCGGCGCCCAGGTCCAGCAGGGCACCGACCCGGCCGTCCACGTCGACCCGCCCCGAGCTGGGATGGGCGGCGCCCGAAACCAGCTTCAGAAGGGTCGTTTTACCGGAACCGTTCTGACCGACCACTCCCAGGGCCCGGCCCGCCTCGACCTGGAAGCTGACCCCCTCCAGCGCCCGAATCCGCAAGGCCGGCTCCCTGCCCGTGAGGATCTGCCGGACAAGACCCCGGGGGCTCCAGTGCATCCCGTAGAACTTGGAGAGGCTGACGGCCCGGACGGCGGGTCTCACAACAGGTCCACCAGTTGGTGGCGCGTCCGGTCCAGGATGAAACG
>JAPOYZ010000422.1 GCA_026706325.1 Candidatus Aminicenantota bacterium | reverse complement strand
ATTCGGAATGCTGGCCCTGTCGGCCCTCATGGCCGTCCCGGCTTACGCGGGCCTGTCTCCCTCCGCTCCCGACAATCCATTAGGCGCTAAGCGAGGGCACCACAAGCCTCAAGTCAAGAACGTCATCTTCTGCTATTTGTCGGGAGGCCTGTCCCATATTGATTCCTTCGATCCCAAGCCCCGACTGGACAAGGAAGCGGGCGAGCCCATGCCGTTCAAGACCGAACGGACCATGTTCAACCTGGACGGCAACATCTTCCCCAGTCCGTGGGAGTTCAAGCGCTACGGAAACAGCGGAATCCCCGTCAGCGATCTCTTTCCCCACATCGGCCGCGTGGCCGACGAGTTGACGGTGAT
Source organism: Candidatus Aminicenantota bacterium (assembly GCA_026706325.1). Lineage (GTDB taxonomy): Bacteria > Acidobacteriota > UBA6911 > RPQK01 > JAJDTT01 > JAJDTT01. The sequence continues at coordinate 9,028 of JAPOYZ010000422.1, read as the reverse complement.
CCGCTCCATGACTGCCAAGTTCATGTCCCACGCCCAGGCCAATTTCTATTTTCACTGTGGGACTCCTTTCGCCGGATTTCCCAGCATGGGCTCCTGGATCAGCTATGGGCTGGGCAGCGAGAACCGGAACCTGCCCGGATTCGTCGTGTTGGGGAGCGGCGGGGTCCCGCTGGGGGGCATCAACATCTTCGGCAACGGATTCCTGTCGGCCGTCCATCAGGGCTCGTTCATCTATCCCGAACGCAAGGAACCTCTGGGCAACATCCGTCCCCGGGAACCGGACCTCCGCCAGCGACAGAGGATTTCGGTGATCGACTCCCTGGACCGGGAATTCCTGGCTACTGCCGGCGGACACCCGCAGGTGGAAGCCGCCATCCGGAACTACGAGACCGCCTACCGAATGCAGAGCTCGGTGCCCGAGCTGGTGGACCTGAGTGGAGAGACCCGGGCCACCCGAAAACTGTACGGCGTCGACTCCGCAGTTCCGGCCAAGGCGGCCTATGCGCGCCAGTGCCTGGTGGCTCGAAGGCTGGTGGAACGCGGCGTGCGCTTCGTGGAGCTGACGACGGTCCGAGGCGGCGGCGAGGCCATAGATGCCAATCCCTGGGACCAGCACACCAAGTTGATCGAAGGGCACACCGCCAACGCCCTGGTGGTGGACCAGCCGGTGGCGGCGCTGATCAAGGACCTCAAGGCCAGGGGCCTCCTGGACGAGACTCTGGTCGTCTTCTCGGGCGAGTTCGGACGGACGCCTTTCGTCCAGGGCAAGGACGGCCGCGACCACAACCCCTTCGGCTTCAGCCTGTGGCTGGCCGGCGGCGGCCTCAAGAAGGGGTTCATCTACGGCGCCACCGACGAGTACGGCTACCGGGTGGTGGAGAACCGGCAGACCATCCACGATCTCCACGCCACGATCCTCCACCTCCTGGGACTCGACCACCAGGCGCTCAGCTACCGCTTCGGCGGGCGGGATTTCCGGCTCACCGACGTTCACGGAAGCGTGATCCGGGGGATTCTTTCCTGATTCGAGAATGGGTAGGAGGGGGGACATTCTTGTCCTCCATTTCGGCGCCGGCAAAGCCACCGTTTCCCCTTGATGGGCCACTTTCCACTGCTGGTATCGCAAACGGGCGGAGGCCGAAATGACGTCGTCCGATACCGCTCAACGCTTTTTGTCTCAGGCGCGGCACCATCTGAACGACGACTACCTGCCCAAGATCCGCCGCTGTCTCGAAGTGCTGTCCGGGGAGGACATCTGGTGGCGGGCCCACGAAAACACCAACAGCATCGGCAACCTGGTCCTGCACCTGTGTGGAAACGTGCGGCAATGGATCGTCTCGGGCCTGGGCGGCGAGGAGGACCGGCGACGCCGGCCGGCAGAGTTCTCCCGGCGCCGTCCCCTCCCCAAGGAACAGCTTGTGGAGATGCTGCAGTCTGTCGTGCAAGAGGCAACTCAGGTGCTGGATTCCTTGAGCGAAGAGGACTTGGCGACGGCCCGAAGGATCCAGACTTACGACGTTACCGGCCTACAGGCCGTCCTCCACGTCGTCGAGCACTTCGCATACCACACGGGACAGATCATCTACATCACGCGCCTGCGCAAGAACATTGACCTGAAATTCTACGACCTTTAGTCGATTTCAATGTTGAACTCAGGGTCGACGAGACCATCGTTCCTGTTCCTTCTGGCCGTACTGCTCCTCGCCAGAGCCGTCGGCGTGGGCCAAACCTTGGAAAAAGGCGCCATCAGCGGCACCATCTTCGACCCCTCCGGCGCCGTGACCCCAGGGGCCGACGTGACGGTGATCCACGTCTCCACGGGCGCCGAGCGGGCCCTGGTCAGCAACGACGCCGGCCGGTTTCGAGCCGATATCCTGCCGGCCGGCGAATATGTGATCCAAGTCTCCATGCCCGGTTTTGCCAGAACCATCGTGGAGGGCGTGGTGCTCTCCATTGGCCAGGAGTTGATCGAGGACGTCACCCTCCAGCTCGAGGCGGTCGGCCAGGAGATCACCGTTCAGAGTGGAACCGGCCGCATGGACACGAGCGAAACCCGGGTGAATACCGCCATCAACAACGACTACGTGGAGAACCTGCCCATCAGCGGACGGGACTTCCGGGATTTCGCCAATCTGTCACCGACGGCCGACACCACTCCGGGGCTGCGATCGCCCGTGAGACTGCAGGGGCAGCAAGGAGAGTACACGGGACTGATCATCGATGGGGTGGACAATCGGAATTCGTTCTTCGGCGAATGGTTCGGTTCGCTGGAGACCAAGAACTTCACGGTGCCGCAGGATGCGATTCAGGAGTTCCAGGTCCGGGACACGGGCCTCTCGGCCGAGTTCGGTCACGCCACAGGAGGCTTGATCAACGTGGTGACCAAGTCGGGCACCAACGATTGGCACGGGTCGGCCCATTGGTTCTTCCAGTCCAACACCTTCATCGCCGACACCTCGGTGCCGGCCGACCCCGAAACCACCATCGCGCCCGGGTTGAACACCCGGCACCAGTTTGGAGGGACGGTCGGAGGGCCGATCTCTCGGGACAGGGCCTTTATTTTCCTGGCTCTGGATGCCCAGCAACAGACGGGGCCCCTCACCGCCGTCTTCGCCCGCGACGTATCGGCTGCGCCCTGCCCATGTCCGGTCCCGTCGTTCTACGGCGGCTCCACTCTGGCCGACCTTGAGCACAGCAGTTCCCAGCGCCAGGACCTGACTGCCATACTTACAAAATTCGACTACAACCTCACCAGCAACCATGCGCTGACGACTCGCCTGAATTACACCCGCAACGAGACCGACAACTTCACCGGGTACGCCGGCAGCCAGACCTTCGTCCTGGGCCGTGTGGAATCCAACTTCGAGAATTTCGTCAACGAAGGCTGGGCCGCGGCCCAATCCATCACGTCACTGCTGGGCTATGCGAGTGTCAACGAGTTCCGGTTTTCCTATTCGCAGGAGATCCGCCCCCGCCGGCAGCGGGCTCCCGGTCCGGAGACGTCCATCACCGATACGGGCAACTTCGGGCAGGTCTTCTTTCTTCCCATCGACAGCCAGCACAAGCGCTACCAGATCATCGACAGTTTCAGCCGCACTTTCGGAAGACACGACCTCAAGCTGGGCGGCGACCTGAACTCCAACGCGTCCAACCAGACCTTCATCGGGTTCGCCGGCGGTGTCTACACGTTCTTCAGCCTGGAGGACTTCGCGGCACGCACTCCCGCCTTCCTGCTCCAGCGCGTGGGCATCAACGGTGTCGGCGTCGTGGAGAGCGGAACCTTGACCGACTTCTGGCAACACGAACTGTCGTTTTATGTGCAGGACAACTGGCGGATGCACCCCGATTTCAACCTGAACCTGGGTCTGCGGTGGGACGGAGTCTGGAACCCGAAATCCGGGTTCGGTCTCCCCGAGGCGATGCTGCCGGTGGGCAAGCCTCGCATCAGTGGCAACCGGGTCTCGGTCGACCTGGCTCCCGCCTCATCTGACGTTCCCGACGATTTCAACAACTTCGCGCCCCGAGTGGGATTCGCCTGGGACGTGGGGGGGCGGCGCAGCACCATCGTCCGGGGCGGCGGCGGAATTTACTACGCCGCCGCTCCCACCATTTTCGTTGCCGGAATGCTGTCCGGTCCCGGCCTGCGATCCGCCGTCGTTTTCGTCCCTTTCTTCGGCTCCCCCATCGATCTGCTCGGATTCGGCCTGAGCTATCCCGGGCTGCTCCCCTCAATGGCAACTCCCGAGGTCGAGAGCCTCATCGGTCCCCCGCCCATCGACTACGTGGATCCCAACTATCAGAGCGCGCGAGTGGTCAATGGTCAGATCGGAATCGAACAACAGATCGCCCAGGACCTGAGCATCACCGGAACCTACACTTTCAACCGGTCGTCCAATCTGCGGACCGGCGGTTTCTTCTCAACACCCTGGGACCGGAACCTGGACCCCTCCACCGTGATCTTGGACGAGCACGGCCGCACGGTGGGCGGATTCAACCTGCCGCGCCTGGATCCGAACGTCGGCAACGCCAATGCGATCGCCAGCTTCGGAGAGGCCAGATATCACGCGCTGATCGTCCAGTTGAAGAAGGATTTTCGGAATCGAACCCAGTTCGCGGTGAACTATTCGTTTTCCAACAATGAAGACAACGCTACCAGCGACCGCTCCAGCGATGCCTCCTACGGACCTTCCGATCCCTTCAACTTCCTGGAGTTGGATTGGGGACGCAGTCAACTGGACATCACCCACCAGTTCTCGTTTTTCGGCTATTTCGAGCTGCCGGCCAAATTCCGGATCAGTACCCTGGTGTCCGCCCGTAGCGGACGGCCCTTTCCGGCCTACTCGGGCCGCTGCGGAGATCCCGGTGTGGCGGACGGATCCCCAGGATCGGTCTTCAACAATAGCTTCCAGTGCTCCAACGACTTCAATCCCATCCGCCCGGTGCAAAACGGCGCCCTGCTGGAACGTTATCCTTTCTCCACCGGAGCCTACTTCCGCTGGGACTTCCGGCTCAGCCGGGAGTTTTCCCTATCGGCCAACGACACCGCCTTGATTCGGTTCACCTTCGAGGTCTTCAACCTGACGAATGCCGGCAACTATTACAGCACCCCGCTCGCGGCGAGAAACGCCATTCTCGGCGACTCCAACTTCATGCAGTTGGACCAGACCCCGGGTCCCATCTCGGCCCAGTTCGGGTTGAAGTTGGTTTTTTAGGTAATTCAGAACCGGAACTCGTGATCCCCACCCTGGACGTGGCGCACAAAGGCTTCGGCGAACTCGCAGCGGTACTCGGCGCCGCGGAACCGGTTCATCAGGTCGTGGCGGCGGTACAGCCCCTCCGGGTTCTGGCTGGCGTGGGCGTAGGTGGCCTTCTTCTTCAGGGACTCGGTGGCGGTGATGTCGATGTAGTGCGTGGGCGAGAAGGTCTGGCTCTGCCTCCCGGAAACGACCTCATAGAAGTAGAGATCGAACTTCCGGTCCAGTTTCAGCCAGGCATCGAACGCCAGCATGCTGGCCGCCCGGTGATCCCGGTGGCGGTCGATGGGCCAGTGGGTGAACAGCAGGTCCGGGTCTTCTCCCTGAACGATCTTCTGGAATTCCTGGTAGCGCCGATTGCCAGTCGCGGTGTCGCCGTCGATCTGTCCGGCGAAGAGGGGTTTTGCCCCCAGGATTCGGCAGGCTTCCTGAGCCTCGGCGGTGCGGATGCGGGCGGCCTCCTCCAGCGACCTTCCCCGGATGCCCCGTTCACCGCGGGTCAGGTAAAGGGCCGTCACGCGGTGTCCCGCTGCGGCGTAAAGGGCCATGGTCCCACCGCAACCGGTTTCGGGGTCGTCCGGGTGGGCGCCGACCACCACGACCTTTAGTCGGGGCTCGCGTTTGGACTTCTCTTCGGGCTCCTCGCCCTCGCTCTCAGCGAGTCCCAACAACGTGCCGCCGGCAAGGGCTCCGGAAACACCCAACAGATTCCGCCTCGGGATGGATTCCATTTCAGTCCTCCTCGTTGGGGCGATCGTCAAGCCGCCTGGTTTTATTGCTCCTATTCTCCTCGTACCCGACTGCTTCTTCTGCCGCCGCCTTGGTGGTTCGCGTTCCTCTGGAGTTCGGCGACTGGAAAGTCGCCGCTCCTCTCCAAAAACCGGTCGGTGCTCTCGGGGTCGATCCGGCGGCAACTCCGGCGCAGTGCGAGCGCCACTTCCTCCAGATCGCATCCGCAGGCGGCGTCCCAATTCGGGAGCGCGGCGAACTCCCCGCACAGCAGCGCCAAGCGAAGCATGTGGCGAAACAGAATCCCCTCCTGCCTGACCAGTCCGCGGCTGTGGACGAACCGGTTGAAGTTACCCCCGAGTTCGAGCAGGTCCCCGGCGGCCCAGACGGGCCGAACCTTCAACTGAGTCACCTGAGGCAACCGTCCATCGAAGACGAGCCGCAGCTTGGCGGCCAAGGTCGGTCCCGGACCTGCCTCGATGAGATCCTGCCGGAGGGTTGATTCAGAGCCTCCGGCTCGTCCTGGACGAGCCAATTCGGGATCGAGACAGGTCGTCTCGAGGGGACCGGGATCCAGCCGCCGGGATTCCGGCACCGGAACCGCTCTGGCCACCGCTCCGGAAAGCTCGAGGACGCTCTCCAGAGCCTGAATCCTCTCGCTCCGGCTACCCTTCGGCAGCATCCCGCCCAGGAAGTCGCCATAGAGAGGATTGATGCCGCGAAAGGCCAGCAGCCGGTCCAGCCGAAACGTGGCCTGAGCCAGGACCGGACGGTAGTCAGTCGAGATCTCGTTTTCGGGAGGCGGTTCCGGGTCCAACGTCACGTAACCTCCCCGCCACAAGGTGAGCAGCATGTCATCCAGAGCCCTTTGAGCCGACTGCACGGCTCGGACGCTGAGAAGACGCTTTCCGACCATGGTCCGGACCTCGTCGACTTGTGGCGAACGCTTCAGCAGGTAGGCCAAATACCGCCAGGGCAACGGTCCCCGGCTGGCCAAGGCCGCCGGTCGCGCGGCAACCAGACGGCGAAACTGAGACCGGTCCCAGGAAGGGCGGCCCCGCCGCCGGGACCTCATCTTCCGGGCGAGGGACTTCCGGGCCTGACGAAATGCCGACTTGCGGGTCCGGGCGGGGATCGCCTCCAACCTTCGCTTGCGGCGCAGGAGCTTGACTTCTTCTTCGGGAGCCAGGGCCAGGACAAATCCCCGGCGATCCCATCGGGGCCGTCCGGCCCGACCGAAGATCTGATGGGCAATGGTCGCATCCAGGATCCGCTTCTGCCGGGGAGGCCCCTTGACCAGGCTGGTCAGGACTACGGACCGGGCCGGAAGGTTGATCCCGGCCGAAAGGGTCTCAGTGCATATGACCACCGGCAGCAGCCGGCGCTGGAACAACCGCTCCACGACACGACGGTACTTGGGCAGGACCCCGGCATGGTGGATTCCCACGCCCCGCAAGAGGAGTTGCCGCAGGATGGGTCCGGCTCCGTCCGACAGGTCCAAATCCCGCAGCCGTGCGGCCAGCTTCCGCTTCCGGTTCCCGTCCACCAGGGGGCGGCCCTTGAGCCGTTCCGCCACCGACCAGCACTCCCGGCGGTTGAAACAGAACACCAGGCAGGGGCTCCTGCGCCCCTCTTTCCCGCCCCGAACCAACTCCACCAGCAGCTCTTCCAGAAGCAGGTCGTCCACCCACTGATATGTCAGCGGGACCCGCCGTTCCCTTCCCTGGAGCAACTGCATTCGCCGTCCATGGCTTTTCCGGAGCCAGTTCGTGAAGGACTCGGGACGGCCCACTGTGGCCGAGAGCAGAAGCAGCCTCACGTGCCTGGGGAGCAGCGACAGGGACAATTCCCAGACGATACCCCGTTCCGGATCCCGAAAGGTGTGGAATTCGTCCTTCACCACCACGGCGACGCGATCGAAGTCGAAGTTGCCGGGCCGCAACAGGCGATTGAGGAGGATCTCGGCCACCACCACCCGTACCGGGGCGTCCGGGTTGACTTGGCGGTTCCCGGTCACCAACCCCACGCTGTCGCCGGGGAACCCCCAGCTTTTGGCCGCGGCCTGCATCTCCCGGAATTTCTGTTCGGTCAGGGCGATCAGGGGTGTCGTGTAGTAGGCCGTACGGCCCCCGTGAAGAGCTTCGAAGAGGGCCCCTTCGGCGATCAGCGTCTTGCCGGTGCCGGTAGGCGAGGTTACCAGAAGATCCTCTCCCGAGGCGTACCAAGCCTCCAGAGCGTCCCTCTGAAACACGTAGGGTTCGAAAGGAAGAGACCGCAGGTAACGGTCCAGAAGCTCTCGCCGCCGGGTCGAAGCCGTCTCGATCACCCGCCGGGCGTCAGCCGTGGATCTCGGCCCCTGCGGGGTCCATGCCGGCCCGCTCCGGACCGCGTTTCCAGTCCTCCAGTTCCGGACCCGCCAGACGGCGAGCTCTTTCCCGGAGTTCCGCCATCTGGGGTTCTTCCAGGGCGGCGAAGCGCTTGGCGATCCGGACATCGTCCTCGATCTGGCCCAGCGTGGTGGCGCCCATGGTCAGGCAATGGATGGGGAGGCTCAGGACGTACTGGATGCAGTCCTCGACGCTGAAGGACTGGAGAAGCTTGGCGTTGGCCAGACTCTTCATGCCCTGGATGCCCAGTCCCTGCCGGACGGCCTCGGGAAGCACGATCTGCTCGAAGCTCAGGTAGGACGGGTCGGCCGGATTCAGCGGCATCAGGATGGTGTCGAACTGGTCGTAGCGTTTCAGCATCTCCATGTGGACGTGGGGGTCCGTATGCCCGGTGAAACCGATGAACCGGGTCTTGCCGCTCCGTTTGGCCTCCTCGAAGGCCTCGATGGCGCCGCCGGGAGCGAAGATCCGGTCCACATCCTCCATCCGGCTCACCGAGTGGATCTGCCACAGGTCCACGTAGTCCATCTTGAGCCGCTTCAGGGAGATCTCCAGTTCCTTGGCCGCTCCTTCCCGGGTCCGGTCGACGGTCTTGGTGGTCACGAAAACCTCCTTGCGGAAGGCGGGCAGCACCTCGCCGTACACCTCCTCGGAACGTCCGGACCAGTAGGAATGGGCGTTGTCGAAGTAGTTGACGCCGAGCTCGTAGGCCCGGAGCGTCACCGCCTTGGCGTCCTCGAAGGAGATCATGGGATAGCGTCCGCCGGCCTGCCCGACGATGGTCAGCTTCTCTCCCGTCTTTCCGAAGACGCGCTTGGGAATGTCTCCACCGGTGGAAGCCGCACCCGCCGGATGGCCCCACGCTTTGCTCCGGAGAGCCAACAAACCGGTCAGGGCGCTGCCAAAAAAGGTTCTGCGACGCATATTGTTTCCTCCAGAAGATCCAGACTCAGAATGGCGCCATGATATCGCATGTTTCCGACGGATGGCCAGAGAGGGCATCCACATGGGTTCTCCCGGCGGTTGACATCGTCGGCGGCGTTGATTCAGCATTCCGTTCTCCTCAAAGTGTAGGGAACGAAGAGGGGGGACAAGAACGTCCCCCCTCCAGGAGGTCCGCCATGGAAGAACGCCTCAAGATCATGGCCGTCATGTGTC
>JAPOYZ010000442.1 GCA_026706325.1 Candidatus Aminicenantota bacterium | reverse complement strand
GGAATCCATACAGATCTGCTCTCTTAACGTAGAACCGGAGACATACCGGTTGGCCTCGTAATTCCTCCAAGTCCGAATTCCCGCGCCACGTGATCTTCTTCTGTGTGCTATCGAAGGCCCCCACCAAGCACTCCTGTCGGCCGAAGCCAGGAATGGGACTACCCCCTTCATTAAGAACCTCCACCGCGACCCGACCCTCACCCGCAGCCGCGTTCACCGTCAGCCGGCTCCCCTGGAAGATCAACGGATGGGTCGTCAGCACACCCTCCTGCTCCCCAGCCCGTCTCGATGCGAACCCATTGGTGCGGAACTCCACCCGGAACGGCACGATCTCGTACTCCCAGCTCTTCTCGACGTGGTTACTCCGGTTCTGCCCCGTGTACTCCTCCAGCTCGGCCCAGAAGGCCTCCCGCACCTCCTCCATGGTCGGGTTGCACTGCGGCCGCCGCCAGCTCCAGATGCACTCGTACATGGCCCATCCCGGCCCCACCGGCGCCGGCGGGGACAGGTAGGGCCGTCCGTTGTAGGTCTTCTCGTCATAGATCTCGGAGGCCGGCACCGGGGGATCATCCAATCCTCCGCGCAACCGGTTCAGGATCCAGGCGTTGAAGTGCAGGGTATTCGTCCCGTGGTAGAACGCCTCTGACCGGTCTCCATCCACCGGACCGTCGATGAGGCTGTAGACGATCCCATGATCGAAGCTGCCGTCGGGTCCGTTGGGGATCCAGGCCTGGTCTCCGCCCACGTCCTCCCAGTGGATCCCGTTCCGGCTCACCCAGATATGGACATCCATCTGCTGCGTCTCGCAGTCGTAGAGCGGAAAGAACGCGACATAGAGATCGCCGATCTGCTTCACCCGCTGCATTCCGTAGCTCTGGTGCTTCGGATGCTCCCGCGGCGGCGCCCAGATGTAGCTCCGGTGCCAGTTCACGCCGTCCCGCGTGGTCATGCGTCCCAGGTTCCGCGAGACCGCCCACTTGTTGTCGTAGCGCACCAGCCCCCGCCCCATGGCCGGAGGATGCGGCGCGAAGTACAACACCAGCTCACCCGTCCGTTCGTCGTAGAACATGGGCCCCAGGTTGTCGTTGGGGTTGTCCAACGACTCCAACTGCGAGTGATGCTGCATGAAGGGCCGTTCCGTGGTGAGATACCGGATCCCATCCGAGTCCGTGACCATGAGATACGTCCCTCGGAGGAAGAACATGTCTTCGGTCTTGGGGGTGTAGACCATGGTGGCGGTCCGGAGATCAGGCACCCCGCGAGTCCGGAAGTCCCACAGGCCACCGAAACGGCCCCTTTCTTCCACGTTGCTCCCGCGGGGAATGACCTCCAGGATGTTGTTGGCCCGGGATCCCTCGAACTCCACCAGGCCCAGATCCGGTTTGGTCCAACGCACGCCGTCACTGGAGACGGCCAGCAACCGGTGGCGGGGATTGAGGCTGTTGTATTCCAGTTCGTAACGATTCTTGTTCTCGTTGAATCCGTATCTCGAGCCGACGGGGACCATGACCGCGTGCCCCTCCCAGGGCCGGTCCGCCCGGACGAGCGGCTGGCTGTCCAGCTTGCGGGCCGGATGGAAGACCCTCTTCAGATTCCGCTGTTCGTCGATCAGGAAGTCGTCCAGGAACAACTGGGGAGCCACCGGGATTTCGATGGGCGGCTCCGGTTTGGGCGGCGGCCCGTTCCGGAACACGTAAAGAGCCCGGCGGACGCCGTCGTCCCAGAGACGGCCGTCCATCCGGGGCCGGACTCGAACGTGATATGTCTGAGGCTCCAGGTTCGTCAGGTCAAATGACACCCCGACCTTGTCCCGGGTCAGGCGGACCGGGCTGGAGGAGGATCGCAGGACACCGGTCCGGGCTTCGACGATATCCACTTCGACGGCCAGCTCGGTGACCGGTGCGCCCTTTTCCAGCCAGAGATCGATCTTGGCCGCGTTGTCGTCGATGTAGGCCAAGCGGTCCAGATCCGCTCCCACCCAGTTCTGGACCGGGAGACGCAGGTCGGTGGTGAACAGGGTCTGGCCGTCCTGCACCCGTCTTGCCATGACGGTGACGAGATACTTGCCCGCGTCCTGGGTATCGACCCACCAGCCGGTACGCAAGGGACGCCAACTCCTGGCCTGGGGACCCTTTCGGGTGTAGGCGGGGATCGGACGATAGGGCCCATGGGCCAGCAGGGGACCCAGATCGAAACTGTGCCGAGTGGCTTCCGCGCTCGGTTCCAGAAGCCGGCGCAAGGTTCGGGCCCCTCCCGCCGGGTATCCGACGGACACCTGAAGCTCGACGGCCTCCTTGGCGCCGTATTGGAACTGGAGCCGGTGACCGGCCTCGCCGACGAAGGCCAACTTGAATCCGGATGGGCCTGCCCCCGCTGCTTTCGGCTGCACGAGATAGGGGGTCAGATCCACAGGAGCGGTCGGATCCTGGGATCGGACATCCTGCGCCAGACCCAGACAGACCAGGATGGGAGCCAAAAACCAACGCGTGTTCGTCATCATCACGGTGCCTCCGCGGAGTGTTTTGCCTTGGGATTCGGCAATCCGGCCTCGGAATATTTCCGCGGCGAACGTCCCCCGGTAACCGGACCGGGGCGTGGCTCGCCGGACCAAGTGCGATAGGTGAGCATTCTAGCCCTTCTCCGGGGGAGGGGCCATGACGCGGTAGAATCGATGTTTCAAGTCGTGGGTGCGGCGTCCGCCCAACTTCGCACTATGCAGTGACAACAAGGAAAACCCGTTCCAAGGATCGACCAATTCACAAGTGACACAGAACCCCTATACCCATATCCTGTGATGATATGCAACTAACTCTCTCCTTAGATGCCGCTATCGTTGGACGGGCCCGAAAAGCGGCGGCGGCGCTGGCGCTGAGCTTGAATCAAGCCGTACGGAAATATCTCAGCGATCTCGCTGGCTGCTCGTCGCGCGAGGTCGTTGCCGCCGAGGTGGCTCGTCTGTCACATCAGGCCCAGGGTGACCGGGCAGGTTGGAAATTCGACCGTGAGCAGATTCACGATCGCCCGTAGCTTCCTGGACACGGACGTACCGGTCTAAACTGACGACGCTTTTGAACCTCGCGAGCCAAGGCAGGCACTCGAACACTACCGCAGGTGTTGCACGAGGGGTCGCGCCGCCTTGGCAGCCAATTGCTCGGTGCTTTTTTCGGAGGATCTCCAGGACGGATTCAGGGCAAACGGACTGCAGATCCGGAATCCCTTCGCTGAAACGGCGTAATCGCTCAGGCTCCCCGTCGCTTGTGGGCGACAAGAATGTCCCCTACACCCTCCAATCGGGTAGTCGTATAGGGTCCAGCGGCCATGACTTCCGCCAGGATACGGATGGGAGCGGCGGCTTTCTTGCCGCCGATTGGAGGGTAGGGGAGACAGAGTTCTCCTGTACAGACCGAAGAAGGCGACAAGAAAGTCGCCTCTCCCAGCGGGGGGCAGGAATGTCCCCCCTCCAATCGGGTAGGCTTTAGCGATGCTGTTGGGCAAGAGGATCCTCTCATTGCTGCTTTTCACCTGCGCTGCCATCGCGTCGGACTGGACCCGGTTCAGGGGACCGAACGGAACCGGTGTCGCTGAAGAAGGCCCGCTGCCCGTGGTCTTCGGACCCGGGTCCAACGTGATCTGGGAGACGACTCTGCCTCCGGGCAAGTCCTCGCCGATCCTGACGGACAGTAAGATCTTCCTGACGGCGCACTACGAGGAAAAGCTCCTCACTATCGCCCTCGACCGCTCGACCGGCCAGGAGATCTGGCGCCGGGCCGCTCCCTCCAGAAGAGTCGAGCGGATGCACCGTCTGAACGACGAGGCCGCGCCGACCCCGGTCACCGACGGGACCAACGTCTACGCTTTCTTCGGCGGGTACGGGCTCGTCGCCTACGGTCCGGACGGAACCGAGCTCTGGACTCTGCCCATGGGGCCGTTCACCAATTTCCACGGCATGGGGTCCTCCCCGATCCTGGTCGACGGGAAGCTGATCCAACTCTGCGACCAGGACCTCGACGCCTTTGTCATCGCGGTGGATCCAGCCGACGGCAAGATTCTCTGGAAGCAGGCGCGACCCGACTTCGTGCACAGCTTCTCGACGCCCGTGGTCCACGAACGGGGGCAGGGAAGGCCCGAGATCGTCGTCCCGGGATCCTACCGCATGACCGGCTACGCGACAGACGGCCGCGAACTGTGGCGGCTCGACGGACTGACCTACCAGGTCAAATCCGTCCCCGTCGTCGCCGGGGACCGGCTCTACTTCAACGGATGGGCTCCCGGGGGCGAGCCGGACGTTCGCTTGGAGTTGCCGCCGTTCGAGGAGATGGCAGACCGGTTCGACACGAACGGCGATTCGGAGCTGACCAAGCAGGAGATCCCCGCAGAATGGCTGCCCCGAGGTTGGGAGATGCACGACCGGAACAAGAACGGCACCATGGACGCAAGAGACTGGGCGCACTACCGGGCCCGCCGGGTCTCCGAGAACGGCTGCCTGGCTATTCGCCTCGGCGGGCGGGGGGACGTGACCAAGTCTCACCTGCTCTGGCGCCATCAGAAGTCGCTGCCCGACGTCGCTTCGCCGATTCTCTACCGTGGCGTGCTCTACCTGGTGCGCAACGGCGGCATCGTGACGGCGTTGGATCCGAAAAGCGGAAAGGTCCTCAAACAGGGCAGGCTGCAGGAAGCGCTGGACGGCTTCTACGCTTCTCCCGTGGCCGGGGACGGCAAGATCTACATGGTGAGCGACGCCGGGAAAGCCGTCGTGTTGGAACCCGGGCGCGACTGGAAGGTGCTGCAGGCCAACGACCTGAACGAGGACGTGTACGCGACGCCGGCGATTGCCGGCGGGCGTCTGTTCATTCGTACGGCGAGCCGGCTCTATTGCTTCGGCGCGTCTGACGGTATTGCGTCCGTCGAGGGGAGTGCGGTCGACCAACAAGCTTTACGCCGCTGACTGAGGCGCGCCCGACGCCGGCGGGTACTCGTTACAGAACGTCGCCTTGGACCACTGTACCGTTGGCCACTTGTCCCACTCGCTGCAATATGGCCTTGTCGACAAGACCACCCACCACGGCATCCATGCCAAGATTCCTTACTCGAGCCGAGAACGCCAGAGGGCCAAGTGTCACGAACAGCTTGCCCACAAGTTCATCGGCAAAGCTACTGGACACCAACGGCACGCCGGTCCAGTCCAGCAACAGTGGCTTTGTCGGTTCTGCGTTCAGCAGGTTCACGCATTTGGTGCGCAGATGTTGTCCCGCTGCCCTGGATCCGAACCCAGTGGATTCATCACGCATTTTGAGAACGACGGCGTCTCCCGTTTCCGTTTCGTACAGCAACTCGATTATGTCCGGCTGATGCAGCTCGCCAGCAAAGCCGAGCGCCTCGGAGAGGTGAAATTGTGTGTCAAGGCCGATTTCCGCATAGACGACCGTGCCCTGTAAGCGTTGCCATGGACTTCTCTTGAAGACCCTCGAATCGGGACTTCCTGTGTTCGAGTCGATGCGAACCAAAATCTGAGCCTGTCCTGATGTAATCGAGAACATTCCTTTCGACATCGTCGCGATATTCAGAGCACCAGCAATACCATTACCTTGGCCGACGTCGGGGTTTCGCGTGATTCCGGCCTTCATCGCTTCATCGATGGCCTGTGCGTCGGTCTGCAGGCTTGGGTGACCCTCGCGGAGGGACGACAAGATGCCTTTACCGGAATCGGCAACTCCAAACGCCACCTTTCGAGCTTCCCTGAAAGTGCTGACCTGAACGATTCCACCTTCTTCGCACTCTGCGTGGTTGAGCACGTTGTCGGTGATCTCGTTGACCGACCATTCCAGTCCGGCGATGACGCTACGATCCAAAGTCATGTTTCGCATCACGACATTCACGAAGGCGTTCACAAGTTGTTGCTGCTCATCGAAATCACGGAAGCGCTGCGCCGCCAAATGCCGGTCGTGCTCCGTCTCGCTCTTCCGAAAGCGCTTGGGATCCAGAATATGAGCCCAGTTCGTGTTGAGGAAGAGTCGCTCGAGTTCTGGCCTCTCGGGGAGTTGCAAAGACACATCGATACGGTCACGCCGCAGTGCGTCTGCGCTTGAGAGAAGCGGGATCATGCCGTCGGGAAACGCGGACTTGCACGCCGAAAAGTCCAAGACCACGTCCTCATAGCCGCGTCTCAGGGAATCATAAAGACACCACATGAACTGGTAGTGGGCATCCGCATTGACCTTACCGACGAAGCGGATGCGATTCCCGTTCCGCTTCACTATGCGAGGCGCGAGTCTACGCCCGTGTTTTTTTCCCTTCTTGGCCATGGATTTGAACCTTCACTTCGGCAGCCGTTTTCGAATCGACATCGCAAGCACCACCTGCGTCGACCCCTCGGCACCATCCCCATCGTCGCGGAAGTATAGAGATACCACAGGCTGTGAATCCTCCGCTCGGTTGTGGATAGCGTTGTCGGGATCCCACCTGGAGGAATAGAAAACACGTGGAGTCTTGGACCTGGATCCTCGGTATGCAGTGACCATGTTGTCTATTGACGGAAAAACCAGATGCCAGATTGTCTATCAACAGACAATACTCTCAATTCTACGTTGCCATGAGTTGCCCTCCACTATGACAGCGACCGGGAATCGAGCCGGTGGATCGTTGCCGCGTCCATGGCCTCCCAGTCGACTTCCACCCCCAGGCCGGGACCCGACGGCGCGACGACATGTCCGTCGGGCCCGGCGCGGATCACGTCGCGCATCCCGTATTCGTACGGTTCCCACGGGACCGCCTGCTCGAAATAAGTGCTCAGCCCGGTCCCCAGCATCAGGTGGAGGTTTGCGGCTGAGACCAGCGTGGTGCCCCAGGCCATAACCTCGCAGCGCATACCCGCGGCTTTCGTTGCGGCCAGGTACTTCCGGCCCCCTGTGAAACCGCCGGCGACTGCGACGTCGGTCCGGGCCGCCGTCCAACATTGGGTCGCCACTGCGTGTTTGAATGCCGTCAGGTCCTGAAGCCAATTCCCCGAGGGAATGATGGGAACCCCAACGCTCCGGGTCAGCTCACGATAACCCGGCAAGTCGTAGTCAAACAGTGGAGCTTCGAACCAGGTGAATCCCAAGTCGCCCAGCTCTGCGCCGACCCGCTTGGCGCTCTGCAGGTCGTAGTTGTTTTCCGCGTCCAACATGAAGGCCACGTCGTCGCCGAATTCCTTGCGGGCGGCGCGGGCCAGCTCCAGGTCCTTTTCCGGCAGGCACCAGCAGTGGAACTTCACGGCCGTGAAGCCGAGCTCGATCATTTCTTCGATAAAGCGGAGGTACGCCGGCACGTCGTCCAGCATCGGCGTGCTGGCATACGCCGGGATTCGATCCATTGCTCCTCCCAAGAGCTGATAGAGGGGCTTTCCGGCGGCCTTTCCCCTCAGATCCCACAGCGCGATGTCGATGACGGACAGGGCTTGCGGCGGAAGAGGAAAGACCCGCGGCCACAGGCTGTTCCAAATCTCTTGCCGCGTCGTCGCGTCCTTGCCGATCACCGCGGGGATCAGGTGCCGCAATGTCTCGCAGGTGTAGCGATCATAATCGTAGGACGTGCTGTTCCAGACGCCGCCGACGCCCTCTTGGCCGTCCTTGGTCGTGATCCGGACGATGGTATTGGTCGTGTACTGCTCATCCAGGTCGTGCGACCACGTAAAGCGCTGAACCCTCGGCGCCACGACCATGACTTCGACACGTTCGATCTGCATGAGGACCGTCCTCCGGAGGCGTTGGGGGCTCTATCGCAACGGCACTTGTACTGGTCACAACCGGCCCCTTCTCCCTCTGATCCTGTCACTCCTCCAATCAGGGTTCCTGGCGACGAAACGTGCTTGAAAACGCAGGACTTTGTCAAGGAACCTCGTCCGGGCCCGGTGCTTGACACGCGGTAAAAAAGTGAACCTAATGCTCCGAAGCGTTCCTCAACGCACGGATGCCCGGAGCGGCTGCGGCAGCGCCTGCTCCCGGCTGGTCACAACGGATCGAGGGGACGGAACATGCAGCAATCGATCAGCAGCGTCGCCCGGAATGTCGATGCCCTGACCGCAGTTTGGAACGGTGGCGAACGTACCCGTCTTCCCTACCTCTGGCTGCGCGACAACTGCGGTTGCAGCGAGTGCCGCGTCGTGCAGACCACGGAGAAGCGGTTCCACATCTTCCGGGTGGCCAAGGACCTGACACCGTTGCAGGTCAGCATCGAACGCACCGGATCCGAGGACGAAGCGATCTCCATCGCCTGGCCGGACGGACACCGCACGCGCTATCGGTCACGTGAAATCCACGGCCTCCTGAGCCGGCGTCGTTTCACACTGCGCTACTGGGATGGCCGGTTCCAGCCGCGCAAGTACGACTATCGGCGGTTCCTGGCGGACGACAACACAGCGGCAGAGTTGATCGAGGAGATTTTGCGGACCGGGGTCTGCGTGCTGATCGGCGCCCCGACCGACCCGGATTCGTCGGAGCAGCTCGCGAGCCGTTTGGGCCCGATCCGCGAGGTGCTGTTCGAGCGCATCCACAACGTCGTGGTCGACCCCAAGGGATACAGCATCGCGCACACGGATCTGGCGGTCGCGCCGCACAACGACTTTACCAGCTACAACTGGCCGCCGAGCGTGCAGGCGCTGCACATGCTGGTGAACGAGTGCGAAGGCGGCGAGTCTTGCGTCGTGGACGGCTTCGGCGTGCTCAACGAGCTACGCAACGATCACCCCGGCAAGTTCGACGTGCTTTGCGCGGTGCCGGTGCCTTTTCGCCTCTTCAGCGAAGAATACGAGTGCTACGCGGCCAACCCCATGGTCGAGCTGGACAGCGGCGGCGAGATCAGGTTGCTGCGCTTCAACACCCAGCAGATGCAGGCCATTCCGCTGTCGGAACCTCGGCTTGGCGACTTCTACGCCGCTTACCACGAGCTGTCCAGGCGCATCAATGACCCCAGAGCGCAGGCTTCCGTCCGGTTGGAGGGCGGGCAGATTCTGCTGTGCGCCGGGCACCGTGTGCTGCACGGCCGCACCGCGCTGCGCTCAAAGGGGCGGCGCCATTTGCAGGACGCCTACTTCGAGCACGACAACGTGCGCAACCACCTGAGGTTGCTGCGCCGCACCGGCCGGATCTGAAGGCCGTAAACGCCCGGGATTGTCCCGAACTCCGAGCCCGACCGCGAAAGGCCAGTATCAGAGCCGGAATGCGGCGGGCCGAACCTGCTCACGGATGCGGTCGCCTATACCGTCGCGTCCAGCCCCCGGGCGAAAGCGATCTCGCGGGCGCTGGGGTTCACTGAGGGGCGGAAGGGAACCTCGCACACCCGTGCGCGGTCCGGCCGCCCCGCCTCGCTCGCGTAATCGTCGGGCAGCCACACCGTGAGCTCCGTGCCGACGGCCGACTTCCCGGGGGGAACG
>JAPOYZ010000088.1 GCA_026706325.1 Candidatus Aminicenantota bacterium | reverse complement strand
AACGATCGCCCTCGCCCCGAATCACCAGCCCTTTCTCGAACCCGATGTAGCTCTCCTTGGCAAGATCCCCGGGGTGCACCCGCGTCAGATTGGACAGGCGGTGCCCTGGGGGACAGACCAGCACCATGGGCTCGTCCCTCCAGGGACGAGTGGTGAGCTCCCGGGTGTTCCTGGGAAACGAGACCAGTCCCAGGTCCGCCGTCCCTTCCAGAACCCGCCGATAGACACGGTCCGGATGGAGGTAGTCGATGTGCACCTCCGCGTTCCGGTAGCTCCTCCGAATGCGGTCGACGTACTGCCCCATGTCCCTGAGTCCCACGGAGTAGATGGCCGCCACCTGCACCGAGACCTCCATCCGCTCCCCCTCCTGGCGAATGGATGCCTCGAGATCCGTGTACTCGTCGAGCATCTTCTTGCATCCCCGGTAGTAGACCTTGCCAACCTCCGTGGTCTGCAAGGGACGGGTCGATCGGTCGATCAGGTTGACACCCAGGGTCCTCTCCAACTGCAGCATGGCCTGGCTGGCGGCGGACTGTGAAAGTCCGTTGAGGCGGGCAGCCTGAGAGAAGCTACGAAGGCGGACGACATCACAGAACAACTTCAGGCACTCGATTCGCATAGATTGGACATAGTATACACATTTCTTATACGGCGTCAACCTAGTATTAGATTTGTAAATAATATTACGAACTTCTTCCCGTTTGTACCGAAGTTGCGGAAGGACAACGAGAAATACGGAGCACCCGTTTACCCGGTGCCCTCCCGCGCGTATCATCTTGCCGGTCGGAAGCGAGCCCGGCTCCGGCGTGGACCGATCCGGACGGCGTCGTGACCGGGAACCACAACCGGCAACGCGCGGGAGTGGCAGTTGCCGGCTTTTGAGAGGAGATCCGAAAGTGAAACGATTTCAGGGAGTTTATCCGGCGTTGGTCACTCCCGTGGACGACCGCGGAAACATCCGGACGGGAGCCCTTCGAGACCTGATGGAGTGGCACCTGGAAGTCGGCGTCGACGGGTTCTACATCGCCGGCGGCACCGGGGAAGGCCTTTTGCTGACGCAGGATCAACGCAGAAAACTCACCGAAGCGACCGTGCGGGCCGGCGACGGAAGGGTTCCCGTCATCGTCCACGTGGGACACGTTTCCACTCGGGCGGCCGTCGATCTGGCCCGTCACGCCTCTGCGGCCGGCGCCGACGCCGTCAGCGCCATCCCGCCCATCTATTACGGCACGGACCCGGCATCCATCGTGGGGCACTACACGGCCATCGCTTCGGCCACGCCGCTGCCCCTCATCGTCTACCACATTCCCGCGGCCACCCATTCCCGGATGACCGTGGGCCTCATGACCGAACTGCTCCGGCTTCCCACGGTCAAGGGGATCAAGTTCAGCGACTACAACCACTTCCTGATGCGGCAGATCGGCCTCCTGGGACCGGACCTGCTGGTCTATTCCGGGAATGACGAAGTCTTCCTGTCCGGCCTAGTCATGGGGGCCAACGGCGGGATCGGTCTGACCTACAACTTCATGCCCCAACTCTTCGTCGGAATCTACAAGGCCTTCCACGCGGGCGACCTGGCCCGGGCACGGGAACTGCAATGGACCGCCTGCGCCATGATCGACGTCCTGCTGGGGATCAGCGGGTCCACCCTCTCCGCGGCCAAGGTGCTGCTGCGGCACCTGGGATTCGAGGTGGGAGAAGTGCGGCGGCCGATCCGCCCGCTGACCCGCCGGGACACGGATCTGGTCGTGGGCCGGATGACCGAACTGGGACTCGACCAGCGCAGTTGACGGCCGGCTGCGGCATTCCCGGAATTCGACCGGATCGCGCCTTGGATCAAGGCTCCTGCTGGAGCCGGTCCTCGATCTGGCTCACGCGGATCACGCCGTGGCCGGCGTCGTAGGGGAGTCCGCGGGTAGCCGCCACCCGGTCGATGAAGCTCAGCCCCAGGGGCCCCGCGTAGGTCTCGGGAGTCTTGAAGGCCGGGTCCTCCAAGGCTTCCGCCATGGAGATGAAGGAATACCCCCGGTCCTGGAGCATCTGAATCGTGTCCTCCAGGAAACTGGCGGTGGCGATGGCGCAATGCAGCCAGAGGATGTGGGGGATGTTCCTGCCGAACACGGCTTGCGACTGGATCTCGCCGTAGTCGACCGCCTCGCCCACGTGCGCCAGGTAGATGGCCTTGAGCCTCTCCCTGATGAGGTCGTCGTTCTCCACATCGAGGAAGATCCGGTTGAACCGGCGGTCTCCCGTCTTGATGGTGACCGGGGCGACCTCATAACTGGCCCGGTAGAGGGCCTTGGCCACCCGGTTTTTCTTCTTTTCGTTGTCCCCTTGGTGGAGATAGGGAAACCGCAGGTAGCGGTAGTTGAAACCCCGCCGGCTGCGGCTGAGCAGCTTCAGGTACTTCTGGCCGTCGCCCACGTGTTCCAGAAACTCGTTGGCCTTCAATTGGTGAAGATCG
Organism: Candidatus Aminicenantota bacterium; assembly: GCA_026706325.1. Lineage (GTDB taxonomy): Bacteria > Acidobacteriota > UBA6911 > RPQK01 > JAJDTT01 > JAJDTT01. The sequence continues at coordinate 6,963 of JAPOYZ010000088.1, read as the reverse complement.
ACGTGGGCGAAGGTGTGATTGCCCACGATGTGCCCTGCGTCCGCCCAGTCCTCCAGGATGACGAAGGTGGCCTGGTCATCCTGGATGCGCTCCTCCACCACGAAGCCGGCCGCCGGAATGTCCTGCCGCTTCAAAGTGCGCAGAATCATGTTGCTGATCTCCCGCGGGCGCCAGTAACCCAGGGGTCCCAGGAACGGGAGATCGTCGAAGGTCAGGGCGATTTTCCGGTCGGGTTCAGCGAGTCCGGGAACCGGCAGGAGGAAAAAAAGAATGAGCGGCAGACCGATTCGCCGGCCGAGTTGCTTCATGTTCCTCTTGCTCCAATCCGGAGTTCAGGAAGTCAGCAGAAGAACCTTGCCCGTGGTCTTCCTTCCCTCCAGCGCGCGATGCGCGGCCTCGGCCTCTGCCAGCGGGTAGGTCGAGCCGATGCGCACCTTCAGTTCTCCTCCAGCGTACCACTGGAACAGGTCGTCGGCGCGGCCCATCAGCTCTTCGCGCGTGAGGGCGTAGTGATTCAGGCTGGGACGCGTCAGGAAGAGGGAGCCCTTCTGATTCAGAATCTGGGGATCGAAGGGGCCTATGGGGCCGCTGGACTGGCCGAAGAGGACCAGGTAGCCCCTGGGCCGCAGGCAGTTCAGGCTCCGCTCGAAGGTGGTCTTGGCCACCGAATCGTAGACCACGTTCACTCCGGCCCCGCCGGTCAGGCGTTCCACCTCGACCTGGAAATCCTGCTCCGTATAGAGGATCACGTGGTCGGCGCCCGCCTTCCGGGCCAATTCCGCCTTGGCTTCGGTCGAGACCGTCCCGATGACGGAGGCCCCCAGGCGTTTGGCGATCTGCACCAGAAGCAGGCCGACGCCGCCGGCGGCGGCGTGCACCAACGCCGTGTCTCCCTCGCTCAAGGGATAGGACCCGTGGGCCAGGTAGTGGGCCGTGAGACCCTGCACCATGAGGGTGGCCGCGACGGAAGCGTCCATTTCTTCGGGCAGGAGCACCAGCTTCGACGCGTCCACCGCCGCCCGCTGAGCATAGGAGCCCAGGGTCATGGCGTAGGAGACCCGGTCGCCGGCGCGGATCCCCTCCACCTGGGAACCCACTTCAAGCACTGTCCCGGCGCCTTCCACCCCGGGAGTGAAGGGTACGGGCACCGGATAAAGGCCGTACCGATGGTAGGTATCGATGTAGTTGACCCCGGCGACCTCGATCTCCACCAACGCCTGGGCCGGACCGATTTGCGGTTCGGGCGTCTCCTCGTACCGGAGGACTTCGGGCCCCCCGTTTTCCTTCACACGGATGGCTTTCATAGGCTGATCCCAATCAACGGCCCGGATTCCCGCGGCTTACGGACGAACCACCGTGCCGCGATCGAGGCCTTAGTGTAGGCGGGAGTATAACTTTCGGGGAGAAGGGAGAAAAGTGCGGGGGCGGGGAGCTCCCCGTATCGCCTGTTCGTGAAACAAAGGGAAGAGGGCGCCTGCAAGAGAAGAGGGCGCCCACAAGGGGAGGAAGAGGATACCCACAAGGGGCGCCCCTACTTTTCTCACCTCTCTCTTGGTGTTATGATGCCGAAAAATTAGGTTCGTCAGGCGGTCAAGCGACTGTTGCAATGAAGGGGATGAAGATGCCAAGAGTGGCCCTGTTCATTTTGTTGGTCATGTTTCTGACACTTCCGGTCCTGGGCCAGGACCGCGTCGCCATGTCGTCTCCGGTCATCAGGACGACGGTCGATGACATCATCCTCTCCGTCGAACTCTCCGATTTCCAGGCCGGGAATTCGTACCGGCTCGGGTTCGGCGCCGCGAAAGGCGAGATCAAGGCCCGGTTGCAATTGGTCAAGGGGACGGAAGACGTGCCCATCCCGCAGACGGATTTCGTCCAGGGTCACACCGATTCCTGGTGGAACGTGCCGCAGATCTCCGTCCGCGGCTGGAGCCTGGAGGGAGCCAACCTGCCCAAGGCGGGCGAGCGGCTCACCTTCCGGGTGATGATCTCCCGAGCCGACGCCAAGGAAATCACCAAGGTCTATCTGCTCATCGCGCGCGACTACGGTTCCGGCCTGTGGTACCTGGAAGACGGCGTGGAAATGGATCAATCCATGTGGTGAGCCGATTCCATCCCCCATCGGCAAGCCCTGTTTCTCGTGAGTCCCTGAATTTCCATCGATGCGGACCCTTCTCGACCTGATCCCCCATCTGCAGGGGCAGGACGGCGAAGCGGTTCGTTTCGACGACGGCCTCCGTACCCGCATCCTCTCCTATCCCGAGTTGTGGCGCCGGATCGCCTCCTTTGCCTGGCATCTCAGGGAGCGGGGCATCCGGAAGGGAGACCGGCTCCTGCTCTGGGGGGAGAATGGACCGGAGTGGGTCGCCGTTTTCTGGAGTTGCGTCTCCCAGGGAGTGCAGGTCGTCCCGCTGGACCCCACCTCCAGCCCGGCGCTGGTGGAGCGGATCCAGGAGAAGGTCCAGGCGCGCCTGCTGGTGCACGGCCGGGGGATCAGGCCGGAGGCCGGCATCGACCGCCTGTCGTTCCGGCGCCTGGCCGCACTCGAGCCCAAGAGCGAGACGCTCCCCCGGGTCCCGCTGGAGCCGGACGACCCGGTGGAGATCGTCTTCACCTCCGGCACCACGGGGTCGCCCAAGGGGGTCATCCACCGCCACCGGAACATCTGCGCCAACCTGACGCCCTTCGCCCGCGAGATCGCCCGCTACCGGAAGTACGCCAAGCCTTTCCAGCCCGTCCGGTTCCTGAATCTGCTTCCCTTGAGCCACATGTTCGGCCAGTCGGCAGGACTCTTCATTCCGCTCATCCTGGGGGGCGGCGTGGTGTTCATGTCCGAACTCCATCCGGCGGCGATCCTGAACTGCATCCGCCGGCACCGGGTTTCCGTCCTGGTTTCGGTGCCCCGGGTCTTGACCAGTCTGGAGCGGCGGGTCCGCGAGAGCGTCACGATTCCCCCGGGGCCGGTGAAGCGACGCGGGCTGGCAGGGGTGGCCGTCCGCTGGTGGAAGTACCGGCAGGTGCACCGGACCCTGGGCTGGAAGTTCTGGGCCATCGTCGTGGGCGGCGCCCGGCTGGAGCTGCGGCAGGAAGAGTGGTGGGCCGGTCTGGGTTTCGCGCTGCTTCAGGGGTACGGCCTCACCGAGAGCAGTCCCGTGGTAGCCGTGAACCACCCGTTTCGACCCCGTCGCGGCGCCCTGGGACGCCCCCTCGCCGGACAGGAGGTCCGGCTGGCTGCCGACGGCGAGATCCTGGTCCGGGGAGAGAGCGTCGCCACCGAGTACCTGACCGCCAAGAGCGAAACCCAGGACGTCCTGGACCGCGGCTGGTTCCGAACCGGCGACGTCGGCGAGCTGGACGAGACGGGAGTGCTCTATTACAAGGGCCGCAAGAAGGACCTGATCGTGACGGCCGACGGCCTCAACGTGCATCCCCAGGACGTGGAATCGGTCCTGAACCGTCTTCCGGGCATCCGGGACAGCGTGGTCGTGCCCGGCCCCAGCCCGGTGGGCGACGTGGTCCACGCGGCTCTGATTCCGGCGGACGAGAAGCAGGACCCGGATGAGCTGGTCCGTCTGGCCAATCGACGCCTGGAAGCCCACCAGCGCGTCAGGAGCTGGTCGGTCTGGCCGGAGGCGGACTTCCCGAGAACCCCGTCCACCTGGAAGGTCCGGCGCCACCAGGTGGCCCGCCGGGTCGCACAACGGCGCGGGGCTCTCCATCGGGAGACGGTCTCCCCGGCCCGCGCGATCCTGGCGCAGATCACTGGACGCGACCCGCGTCAGATTCACGGGGACCAGCGTCTGGACGAGGACCTGGGTTTGTCGTCCCTGGACCGGGTCGACCTTCTGTCGCGGCTGGAGGACCGCCGGGAACTGGAGATCGACGAAGAGGGACTGGCCCGCATCGGCACGGTCGGGGAACTGGAGGCAGCGCTGGCCGGACCGGCGGCGGGTCCGGGTTCCGTTGAAGCGCAGGAGGTGCGGAGCCCGGATGCTTCCCCTCCCCGGGGCCGGCCCCAGACCGTCCTGCCCTACTGGTCCCGCCGGGCGCCCGTCCGCTGGGCGCGGACCGGCCTGCAGGAGGGCTTCATGATTCCGCTCCTTCGCAACCGCCTTCCCCTCACGGTGACTGGCGCAGACCTGCTGGAGCGGCTCCGTCCCCCGGTGATCTTCGCCGCCAATCACGTCAGTCATCTGGACACGCCGGTGATCCTGGCGGCCCTGCCCCCGTCCTGGCGGCGGCGGGTGGTTCCGGCCATGGTTCAGGAGTGGTTCCTGCCGCACTTTCGCCCCCGTGGGTTCTCCTGGAGGGAGAGGTTCTCCGCCAGCCTCCAGTACGTTCTGGCGTGCGGCTGCTTCAACGCCTACCCCCTCCCCCAGAGGATGGGAGGGATCCGGCGCAGTCTCCGCTACACGGGCGAACTCCTGGACCACGGCTACTGCCCCCTGGTCTTTCCCGAGGGCCGGCGGTCTGCCGACGGCGCCCTCGGCAGCTTTCAGCCCGGAATCGGCCTCATGGGCGTGCGGTTGGAGGTCCCGGTGGTTCCGGTCTACGTGGAGGGACTCTTCCGGGTGTTCCCGGCCGGGAGCCGGTGGCCCAGGAAAGGTCCGGTCTCGGTGACCTTCGGCGAGCCGGTCCGGCTGGACCCGCGGCAGGGGTACTCCCAGGCGGCGGCGGAAGTGCGCGGGGCCGTGCAAGAGTTGATTCCGAAGGAAACAAGTGATGGTTGAACCGGCGCCCCTCACATGCCTCACAAGAAAAGGATGACGAAATGCCGAGAGTCCAAGAGTGCACGCCGCGAGAGCTTCCCGAGGTCATCGGATTGGTGGACGACGCCATGCGCCAGGGCATGGACCAGACCATGCTCACCGACTACCCCCTGGTCTACCAGGAAAGCAACCATCGCAACATCCGGATCATCAAGGTGGACGGCCGCACCGTGAGCGTCGTGCCCTTCCTGCTCCGAACCGTCGACGTGGAAGACGTCTCCTTCAAGATCGGGATCATTTCGCCGACGGCGACCGATCCGGAGCATCGCCACCGGGGGTACGGACTCGCCTGCCTCAGGAGCTGCCTCGCGAGCATGGAGGAGATGGAGTGCGACCTCTCGGTTCTCTGGACCCGGATCGCCACCTTTCCCTTTTACGAACACGGCGCCTTCGAACCGGTCCGCTACCAGGAATGGATTTACACCTGCACCAGCGAGGACGGCGGCCGTTTCCGCGACCATGGCGAGCAGGTCGTGCGTTATGACCCTTCTACCGGGACCCATCTGGACCGGATCCGTTCCATGCACGAGGCCGAAGGATACGGCGTGCGGAGATCACGGTCCGAGTGGGAAGCGCTCCTGCGGCTCCCGCTGATGCGCACTCTCGTAGCCGAGGAGGACGGAGCCGCCACCGGCTACCTGATCGTCTCCGGCGCCGGAAACAAGCCGGGATTCATCGAAGCGGGCGGCAACGGGAAGGCCGTGGAGACCCTTTATTCGCACGCCCTCCGGAAGTTGCCGGAGGGCTCACAAATCCAATCCTACGACCCCCTGACCGGGTCGACCGCAGGGCAATTGCTGGAGCGGACACTTCCCCGGCGGCGGCAAAAGACCACCAAGTCCATGATGATCCGCATCAACTGCCCCACGGCGTTCCTGCACAAGATCCGCGCCTGGCTGGAGCGGCGGACGGGGTCCGGGGGGGAGGAGTTCTCCATCGGGGTGACCGACGCGGCCGAGCAGATCAGCTTCCGCTCCAGCAAGGAGGGCCTGCTCCTGGGACAGGATCGGCTGGAGCCGCACTACGAACTGACGCGGCGGGAGCTGACGCCATTGGTTTTCGGTCCCCACCCGGTGCGCGGCGAAGAGTCCACCCGGATCGAAACGCCGCTGTTCCCCTTCTACTTCCCGCTTTGGCAACTGGACCAGAGCTGAACGGCTCGAATCACAGTCCGGGCCGCCGGGATCGTCGATCCTGGGGAATCGGTTCGGAAAATCACTTCCGCTTCACCTGCCGGGCGATCTCGGGGAGGCTGGCCAGGACCACGGCGCCGACCACCTCCAGGTTGGACGCGGAGAGCTTGTCGAGCGTGTCCGAAGGCTTGTGCCAGTGGGCGTAGCTGAGGTCGATGAGGTCCACGGCGGGGACCCCCGCGCGGAGGAAGGGGAGGTGATCGTCTTCGATGGGAGAGGCGCGTCCCGAGGGCCGGAAGATTCTCTCGTGGCCCAGGCGGGAGGCCTGGCTCCAGATGATCTCGTTCAGCCACGGAGTGGAGTATCCTTCCCGGAAGATCCGAAGGTCTTTCCCTCCCACTAGGTCCAACAGGATCATGGCGCCGACTTTGCGCAGGTTCCCCCGGTTCTTCTCCCGTTTCACGAACTCCCGGCTTCCGTAAAGGCTGTCGGCGGAGGTCCAGGTTCCCCCCACTGCCTCCTCCCCGTCGAAGAAAACGAACCACAACGTGAGGTCGATGGGATTGTCCTGGACCAACACCCGGGCCAGTTCCAGGACCAGACCGCTGGTGGACGCGCCGTCGTTGGCCCCCACGAACTCAAACTCATCGTAGAACTTGCTGTCGTAGTGGCTGGCCAGTATCAGGACCCGTTCATCGCGGCCGGGGAGAATGCCCCGGACGTTGGTCATGCTCAGGCGCCCCCGGGGGGTGACCGGACGAAACGATTGGGTGTCCACCTGAAGATCCAGGGCCTTCAACTGTCCGGCAATGTACTCGCCCGCCTTTCGTTGGGCCTCGCTTCCGGGAGGATGGGGACCGTGACGCACGATTTCCCGGGTGTGACGGAGCACCTGAAGACCGTCGACACCGGCTCCCTGGCCGCAGCCGACGGCGACCGCCAGCAGAGTCAGGAGGCGGATGAAGAGTCCCTTGGGCATGGTGTCGGGAGAACCGGCGCGAACGCCCGGCTGGTGCAACGGAGGAACCACCGGAGCGCGGCGCCGGCCGACCTCCGGGTGA
>JAPOYZ010000610.1 GCA_026706325.1 Candidatus Aminicenantota bacterium | reverse complement strand
GCCGTCCCCGGGCGCCCAGACCAGTTTCTCGTAGAAGGTCGGAACCAGCTTGCGGTGGTGGCAGAGCAGTTCCCCCCGGTCGCTCAGGAGCAGGTTGGCGTTCCAGAGGCAACCGTCGCTGATGGGCGAGACCTCGTTGAATCCCAGGGAGACGAAAATACCGCTGCGGCGGGCCGCGTCTGCAACCTTGCCGATTTCCGGTCCGTCCACCCGCAGACTGCCGGCAGCGAGTCGGCAGAAAAGATCATGGTTTTCGATGGGGGCCTGCAATGCGCACCAGAGTGGGAAGGCCGGTATGTAGGTCTCCGGGAAGACGATGAGCTGAGCCCCGTTGCGGGCGGCTTCGCCGATCAGGGCGCAGGCCTTTTCCAGCGTGGCGTCCTTGTCAAGGAACACCGGGGCCACGTGAGCGGCAGCCACCTTGAAGGCTGGAGGTTGCATAAGGAATCAGGAAGGAGAGGCTGTTCGCTTCGGAGGGACGTAAATCACTGATCCTCTCCATATTGCCGCAACATTTCCGCGATTCTCTCCGGGGCCAGCTCCCCCCGGTGGATCAGCACCCGGTAGCGCAGCCGGACCGGTGTCTCCGTTGAAATGGGGACCGGAATTCGTCCGGGGTAGACCTGGTTTTGCATGCTTCTACCCCGGCGCAAGACCCAGCGTCGGGGCTTACCCGGCGTGTCCGGATGGCAGAGTATGGTCAACCCGGAGAGACCCGTGTTGGAATCGAACGTGCCGGTCAGATTCATCCAGCGGCCAGCCGTCAGCGGGGTTTCTATGGGCTCAACCTCCCCAAATTCGCCGGTGAATCGGGTGTCTTCCGGCAAGCCGAGCCGGATCGTGAAGCCCCCATAGGCCTTCTTTCCCGCGGACCCGCCCAGCCGGACTCCATCGACCATGGCTTGCAGCCGGATGTCGAAGTCGATGGGACGGATGTCGTCCCGGACGGAGCCGACGCGAACCCTCACCTTTTCCCGAACGATGGGTTTGGGATCGCCGTTGGATTCGCGCAGGAAATGTGATCTCCACCAGACATGGGTCGCAAGAGTCAGCCGATTCTTGTCATCGGACAAGATCTCGACATCGCGCACATCGAATTCCATATGCTCGGCCCGCCACGGGTTCCCCGCGGGCTTTCCGTCCACGGTGAGTTGGTGCCACCCGAGGAAGACGCCTCGGTGGTGAAGATGGTCTTCAGGAAAATCCTCCGTCAGCGCATGGCCATCCAGATCGTACAGGGGATGAATGTAGTTGGCCCGGGGCATCTTGCCCTGATGAGACTTGGTGCGCCGCTGGTAGAAAAGGACCGGTTGGCCGCCGTCCGTGATCAAGACGCCTTCTTCGGTTTCCTTGGCGTCGAGCGCGTCGAGGTTGGCTCCTTCGCTGGCACCGCCGAGGGACAGGAAGAGCAGGATCGGTGGGAAATTGGCGAGTCGTATCAAGACAATTGCGATCGCTGCTGGACTCCGTCGGGGTTGGTTTCGGCGCCGAGTATACAACGGCCAGAAGGCAGGGAGGAGTGTAGGAAGAACAAAATCATGTTTGAGCGATTCTCGGCGCTTTTGCTATCCTGACGGCGGTTTTGAAGTCCTCCCTGGCCTTGTTTCTGCTGATTCCAGCCTTCGTCCTCGGCGCCGCCTTCTGGCATTCCGGTCAAGCTCGGGAACCTCTCCTCGTTTCCGGGAATGATGCGGGCTACGTCAGCGCAGATTCGTGCCGGCCCTGCCATTCGGACGTCTACGAGACCTACCAACATACGGGGATGGGCCGCTCCTTCTATCGAATGCGGCCCGAGAAGGCGGTCGAAGACTGGACTCAGAATAACGTCTACTACCACGCGGCCTCCAAGCGCTACTACACCATGTTCGAGCGGGACGGCCGTTACTTCCAGCGCCGCCACCAGATCGGGTACGGCGGCAAGGAAGTCAACGTGGTGGAGAAAGAGATCCACTTCGTGGTGGGTTCCGGCAACCGGACGCGGACCTACCTCCACCACGCGCCCGACGGCAAGCTCTTTGAGCTTCCGGTGAGCTGGTACAGCGAAAAGGAGTCTTTCTGGGCCATGAGTCCCGGTTACGATTCCCGTTCCCACCATGGATACCAGCGGAGAATCCATCACGGCTGCATGTTTTGTCACAACGCGTATCCGGAGATCGAGCCGGGAAGCGACTCCTTCGGTCGGGCCTCCTTTTTCCGGGGGAACATCCCGGAAGGCATCGACTGTCAGCGGTGCCACGGGCCCGGGCAGGACCATGTTGCCGTGGCAAAGAAGGAGGACGCCTCGTTGGAAGCGGTCCGCGCCAGCATTCAAAACCCGGGGAGGATGAGCCCGGAGCGGCAGATGGAAGTCTGCATGCAATGCCACCTGGAGACCACCAGCGCCCGGCTGCCGCCGTTCATTCACCGCTACGGGCGGGGTGTGTTCTCCTTTCGGCCGGGCGAGGAACTGGCGAACTACGTCCTCCATTTCGATCATGCCCCGGGCTCCGGGCATGACGACAAGTTCGTCATCGTCAATGCCGCCTACCGGCTGCGCCAGTCACTCTGTTTCCAGAAGAGCGGCGGCACGATGACCTGCGTCACCTGCCATGACCCTCACGACATTCCCCGGGGCGAGGAGGCTGCTCGCCACTATCGGCGCGTCTGCCGGAACTGTCACGCGTCGGCGCTCGACGAGCAGGTCGCATCAAGGGAACACACTTCGTCGTCGGATTGCCTGACCTGCCACATGCCGAAGCGCCGGACCGACGACGTTATTCACGCCGTGATGACCGATCATTACATCCAGCGCTTCAAGCCGGAGCGGGATCTCATGGCCCCGTTGGAGGAGGAACCGTTCTACCAGAGGCCGTATCAAGGAGAAGTGAAGCTCTACTATCCGACGCAAGTCGCAAGGCGCGACAAGGACCTCTATCTGGCGGTGGCCCAGGTGGAGGACAAGTCCAATCTGGAAGCGGGGATCGCGAATCTGGAGTGGGCCATCGAGACCCACCAGCCGCCGGAGCCCGAGTTCTACCATCATCTGGGCGAGGCCTATTTCGAGACGGGGCAGTTCGCCAAGGCGATTCCCATGTATGAGGAGGCCCTGCGCCGCCGGCCCGATTTTTGGACCGCCCTCCACCGGCAGGGACTGGCCCTGGCCCGGTCCGGCCAGCTTTCCCGGGCCGTGGCCGTCCTGGAGCGGGCGTCGCGGAACGATCCGGAACCGGGGGCGATTCTGAACGATTTGGCACTGCTCCACAGGGAAGCGGGCCGGGTCGACGAGGCGGTGAAGACCTTGAGGGAGGCTATCAAGCCGGATCCGGAGAGGTCTGAAGCGCACAGCAACCTGGGAGCGCTTCTGCTGGAAACGGGGATGTTCGGCGAGGCGGAAACGGTGCTGCGCGAGGCCGTCCGTCTGGAGCCGGATCTGCCGGCTGCCCATCACAATCTCGCCACCGTCCTGGTGGCCCGGGGAGACTGGGCCGAGGCGGAATATCATCTTGAGAGGGCTATCGAGAACAATCCGTCCGACGTGCAGATTTATCTGGACTATGCGGCGATCCTGGCCCAGAGGGGGCTCTATGAGCGGGCTCGGAGTTATCTGGACGAAGCTCTAAAGCTCGACCCCAGGCGGCCGGACGCTCACAGCTTGATGGCGGAGGTTCTGGCGTCAGACGGCCGGATCGAAGAGGCCTTCACCCATTTCGAGAAAGCTCTGGAACTAAACCCTGTGCATCATCGGACGCACTACAGCTACGGTGCCGTCCTCGCCCTCTCGGGAGATTTGCAGCAGGCCATGGTCCATCTACGGAAAGCGTCCGAGAGCCGGGACCCCGCCATCCGCCAGTCCGCCTTGGATCTGTTGAGAGAATTGAATCGAGCCCCGTAGGAGCGATAGGAGGGGGTCATTCCTGTCCCCCTCTTCCTATTCAGTGTTTGTTGGGACTCGGCGGTTGGAAACCGCCGCTCCTAGCCGAGGAGTTCGGGGATGGGTTTTCCGGTCTTGTCCTCGAAGGAGTTGGCGATCTTTACGGGACGTCCGACCGGCGTCATGTACTCCTTGGTCCAGTCGATTCCCATCGCCTTGTAGACGGTGGCGTAGATGTCTCCGATGGAAACCTCGCGCTCCGCCACGTGGGCGCCCCTTTCATCGCTGGCTCCGAGAACCATGCCGCCTTTAACTCCGCCGCCGGACATGAGCAGGGTCCAGGCATGGGGCCAGTGATCCCGTCCGCCGCTGGCGTTGTGGGTTGGTGTCCGGCCGAACTCGCCCATGACGATCACCATGGTCGTATCCAGCATGCCTCGCTCGTCCAGGTCGACCAGCAGGGCGGAGAGGGCCTGATCGAGGGGCGGGACCAACGCGTCCTTGTGCTGCTTGTCGTTGTTGCCGTGCGTGTCCCACTCGTTGAACTTGTAGCCGGCCGCCGTCACGAAACGGGATCCCCTTTCCGCCAGGCGCCGGGCCAGGAGCACGCTCTGTCCGAAGCCGTTCCTACCGTAGGCGTCTCGAACTTTTTCCGACTCCCGCGTCAATTCGAAAGCTTCCCGGACCTCGGGCTGCAGAATCATCTGCAGTGCCTGCTCACGAAAACCGTCCATGGCGGTGAATTCGGCCTTTTCCACCTTCTTGCGGTAGATGGAGTCGACCATCTCCAGCATCGAAAGCCGGGACTCCAGCCGCTCCACCGGCAATCCCTTGGGGAGCGTCAGATCAGCGACCGCGAAGTCGGGGTCGCAGACCGTGGTGATGTCCTTGAAGCTGCAACCCGTGGGGTCGCCCAGGATCAAGGGATCGTATTTCGCCCCCAGGTGGGCGCTTTTCCAGAGCACTTCGTATTGCCGGTCCACGTCGAACTGGGGGGCCAGGACGTACGGGGGCATGGTGTTGATGGGACCCAACTCCTTGGTGATGATGGAACCGACGCTGGGGAACGCCATGGCCGCACTGGGACGATGTCCGGTGAGCACGTTGTGTGCGCCCTCGAGGTGGTTGGCTTCCTCCGTGCGGACAGACCGGACGACGGCGATCTTGTCCATCTGCTGGGCGACGAGAGGACAGAGCTCCGTCACCTGAATCCCCGGAACGTTGGTGGAAATCGGCTTGAACGAACTGTTCGGCTTGGGATCGTAGGTGTCGATGTGACTCGGTCCACCCTCCAGCCAGAGCACGATGATCGATTTCGCCGTGGCCTCCTTCTCGATGTCCACTCCCGCACTCGCCATCAGGCTCTTGAACTGAAGGTAGTGCGTGAGGTTGGCTCCCAGCAGACTGAGAGAGCCCAATCGCAAGAAGTCTCTTCGACTGGCGAGCCGGTAGTCCAGGCAACCTGCTTTTCTCAACATCGTTGGTTTCTCCGTCGGCGACTTCGCAAAACGCCTATTAACGCCAAGTGGCGGTCAATGGTTATACGCAAACTCCCGGGAACTGATCAAAGCCCAGGTCAGATCCTCCAGAGTCGTTTTCCGGGAAGGGCTCTCCTCGATCAACCGCAACAGGCGATCGAGTTCGTCCTGGCTCGGAAATCTGGTAAACGCCAGCAGGTAAAGTTCTTCCACGATCTCTTCATTGGAGCGGCCGCTCCGGATCATCCGGTCCAGCCTTCCGCCTTCGCGTCCCAGTTTTTCGTTGTAGGTCCGGCCCGAAAAGGAATGCAGGGCCTGCAACAGGGTGGGTCCGGGCTTGTTCGGCTTGCCGGCCCGGTCGTAGCGGCCATGGACCTCCATGAACTGGCTGTGGTCGATGGACCAATTCTTCAGGTTCATGGCCCGGGTTCCCACCGGCTCATGGCCTCTCGTCGTATCCAGGTACTTCTCGTCGGTCACCCCCGTCACGAAGGAAATGGCGTCCAGGAACAGTTCGGCGTCCAAGGGCCGGGGCTGAAAGTGGGAGTAATTCGTGGTGTCGTGCCGGTTCGTCTCGTTGGGGACCGACGTCAACTGATAGGCCCGGGAGCGAACGATGGTCCGGATCAGCTCCTTAATATCGTGCCCCTGGCTCCTGAATTCATCGGCCAGGGCGGCGAGCAGGTCCGGATGCGACGGGGGATTGGTGGACCGGAAGTCGTCCACCGGATCGACGATCCCTCGCCCGAAGAAATAACTCCAGATCCGGTTCACCGTCGCTTCCGCGAAATGAGGATGCTCGGTGATCCATTCCGCCAGGGCCATCCGCGGATCGAACTGCCTGTCCGTGGGCAGTGGAGTGCCGTCGGGCAACGTCGCCTCCACCTCTTTCTTGGTGCGGGGATGAATGACCTTGGCGACTTCCTCCGGCTGGCCCCACGCATAGTCCCGGCCGGCGGGGTTGTCGAAGATCACCATGTCGGTCTCGTCCGACCATCCGACCTGGACCAGGCTGCCGAAGAACGCCGTCAATCCCCAGAACTGGTCCTGGCTCCAACTGTCGAAGGGGTGGTTGTGACACTGGGCGCAATCCAGCCGGCGCCCCATGAAGAGCCGGATCTGCTCCCCCATCACCTGTTGTGGACCGGTGGGGTCGTTCTCGGTGGCGAACCGGGTGAAGTGCCGGGAGGGCCCGTCCCATCCCTGCGCGGAGATCCGTTCCCGAGCCATCTGGTCGTACGGTTTTCCGTCGATGACGCTGTCCCGGATCCATTCCCAATACGCCGCGTTGAATTCGGTCGTACCGCCGTTCACCAGGCGTCCCACTCGAAACAATTGTGAGAATCGATACGTCCAGTAGTCGACGTACTCGGGAGAGTCCAGCAGCGTCTCGATCAGTTTTTCCCGCTTCTGCGGGTCCTGGGACGCCAGGAACTCGCGGACGCGGTTGGGCGGCGGCAGCGTCCCTGCCAGATCGAGGCACACTCGCCTCAGAAACTCGGCGTCGCTCGAAAGGCCGGAAGGAACGATGTTGAAGCGCCTGAGTTTGGCGAAGACGTATTCGTCGATGTAGTTCTCTTCGGAAACGGCCGGGTAGTTTGGAATCAGGTCCGTGATCACGCCGGCGAGCGCGCTGACCGCGTGGCCGGCCGCGCGGATCATGATCGCCGTCTCTCCCTTGCCGACCGCCTTCACCGTCCCGTCGTTGCCCACGCTCACCACTGCGGGATTGATGGAGGAGTAGAGCACCTGGTCGCTGATATCCTGGCTCCGCCCGTCCGAAAGGTGAGCCATCACCACCAGTTGCTGGGTTCTTCCCGGCTCCAGCACGAACTTGTGGGGAAACACCTCCACGCCGTCGATTCCGGCGGACCCCTTGTCGGCCGCCTCGCCGAAAGGAGCCCCTGCTTGAATCCAACCCAGAATGGTCCGGTAGTCGGGAGAGTCCAGAGCGAATCTGGGCCCGCCGCCATGCGCCATGGCCATGGTCGGCTTCATCAGCATCAGGCTCTTTTCCGGTTCCTTCAGGTCGATCCGGGGGACCTTCGGTTCGTCCGATTTGTCCGTGAGGACATGGAAGGTGCCGCCCTCCAGGATCCACTTGTAGTCATCCTCGGGGTAGAGGGAGTTCTGCGAGAGCTTGAATCCGCCTTGGCCCTTGACGCCGCCATGGCAGTCGCTGCTGTTGCACCCGTGCTTGGTGAGAATCGAGCCCACGTCCCGGGTGAAACTGTAGGTCTTCTCATCGACCAGATCCTGGACGTGGATGGCCGCTTCCGCCGTGTGGCCTTCGACCTCCACGCGGACTCTCGTCTCGCCCTCGGAGACGCCGACGATTCGGGAAGTCCCGTCGATTTCGGCGACCTCGTCGTTATCCACATGGAAACTGCTGCGTGAAGTCACGTCTCGCTGCAGCCCGTCGGAGAAGGTGCCGAGCACCACGAACCGCTGGGAAGGATCCGCTCCTCTCAGGTCCACCTTCTCGGGAAACATTTCGACGGAGACGAGGGTCAGGGCGTGGCTGCTGGCCGGCCGCAACGGCTCTCCCTGGGGAGACCCCGCGGAAAGGCTCAAGACGACGGCCAGTACCCACAGCAGGGTCGTTGTCGATTCGCCGAAGCCGCTCGCGAATTTTGGTTCTCTCAGACTCACGGTGCCTGTTCCTTGCAGCTTTTACCGGTTCGAGGCGAGCTGTCGCTTTTCCACATTCCCATCCACCAGCAGCGGGAGCGTGCCGATGGCGAATGCCTCTCCCATTCTGCCCCCGTTGATGGGCCGGGCCGTCAGATCGATGAGCCAGGGGGTACGGCCCGGCAAGGCGCTGGAGTCGGCCATCAACGCGATCATGGCCCTCTGCGTGGCCGGCTTGTAACGTTTCTGGTCCCTCAACGGAGGCAGGTCCTCCGTCGACCGGTTCTTCTTCGGACGCGCCATGACCGGAAACGCCTTCACCCCAGGCGGAAGATTCTCGACGCTGAGCAGGACGTCGCCTTGGAATCCCTCTTCCAGATCCACCGACAACGTCAAGGTGCTGGATTGGCCGGGCGTGATCCGAAGGTGATCTTCTTCAGGCCGGATCGATCCCACGTGTGGAACCTGGTCCCGGACCAGCACTCTGTACCTGAAATCGGAACCTCCGTTCCGGGACGTGATGTCGCGAACCTGGAGGGTGTACTCGCCCCCCTTCTCAAAGGTGTAAACCGTCTTCGCCTCCAGGTGCTTGACGACGAAGTTCCCGCTTCTGCCCCACACTTTATTGAGGTTTTCGACGACTTCCTCGCCGTCGGCGTTTGTCACCTTCATCCAGGGGACGAAAAAGGAGGGTTTCCTCAGCGGGGTCTCGATCTCGAAGGCCACGAGGGTTCCGTCGGCCACCTTGAACTTGAAGGTGTCGATGTCCCCCGGCCCGCCGATGGTCCCTTCCAGAGCCGCCGGGATGGCTCCCACGTCGAGAGCTTGTGCGGACTGGTCATTCGGCTCCTGCTCGGCGAACGATTCGAACGAGATGCCTCCGCCGGACGTTTCGCCCGGTTCTTCCCGGACGCTCCTGGCCTGGAGCCTCTCGATCCAATCCGGTTCGATCCTCCGGCCGAAGTCCCGTTCGGACACCATGGGCACGAGGGCCTGGGCAGCTTCTCCCGCCCAGGTCCATTGCAGGGGACCGTCATGGGCGGGCCGATCCGCGGTGAAGGAACAGGATGCCTCCCCGGAAGTCCCGCCGGGGAAGACCTTCAACTGGTAGCCGGGATTTTCGAACATCCCGACCTTGCCCGAAACCTCCGCCACAGCCAGAAAGAATTCGCCGTCCCGGGGGAACTTGTAGGCCAAGGTCGGCCGATGCTGCATGGGGTCGTTGATGACCAATCGATGATCGCGCCCGGGATCGAACCAACTGCCTCCCCGCTCATGGATGCTCAGCTTCGGCCGCATCGTCCAAAGGCCGAGCGGAGCGGTGCTCGAGAAGAAGTCCACCTGGAAACAGAGGACCTGGTCGCGGGTGGCCTGCAACGCATAGTAATCCACCTCGCCCAGCTCCGGCAGGCTGCCCTGAATGACTGAAGGAACGCTGTCGATGGGTTGGGCGGTGTCCAACTCGTTGTGCCTGGTGGCGATTGCGCGCAGATTGGGTTGGGAAGTGACC
>JAPOYZ010000221.1 GCA_026706325.1 Candidatus Aminicenantota bacterium | reverse complement strand
CAATATCCCGGGGGCCCCCCACGTCCAGGTAGCGCTGGGTCGGGTCGAGCCAGTCGTAAGGGTCGTAGGCGCTCTGAAAGACGGCGCTGAGGCGGTAGTAGTCCTTCTGGGAGATGGGGTCGTACTTGTGATCGTGGCAGCGGGCGCAACCCATGGTCAGGCCCAGGACCGAGGAGCCCAGCACCTGGATCTCGTCGTGGATCACGTCCATCTTCTCGGCCAGCGAGGCGTTGGACGGCGAATCGGTGGGATCGGAGGCGAGCCTCAGAAACCCGGTGGCCGCCAGGAGCTCCAGGGCGGCGGGCGTGACCTGCTTCTTGTAGTCCGCCAACTCGTCGCCGGCCAACTGTTCCACCAGGAAACGGTCGTAGGGCTTGTCCTGGTTCAGGGACCGGATCACGTAGTCGCGGTAGCGCCAGGCCTGGGGGCGGAAGTGGTCGGCGTGCTTGATCCCCTCGGTGTCGGCGTAGCCGGCCACGTCCAGCCAGTGCTGAGCCCATCGCTCCCCGTAGTGGGGCGAGTCCAGCAGCTCCCTGACCATGCGCTCGTACGCGTCCGGAGACTCGTCCGCCAGATGGGCCCGGATCTGGGACGTGGTGGGAGGCAATCCGACGAGGTCCAGGTAGGCCCGGCGCATCAGGGTGAGGCGGTCCGCTTCGGGCGAGAAGCTCAGGCCGCGGGCTTCCAGCTTTTCCAGCAGGAAGGCGTCGATGGGATTCCGGACCAGGGTGTCCTGGGCGACCTTCGGAACCGGCGGACTCTTTGGACTCTGGAAGGACCAGAACCGCCGGTCCTCGTCGGTCAGGGGAAGTTCGGAATCCCGGCCCGGGTCATGCGGCGGGTCGGCAAGCGCTCCGGCGGCGATCCAGCGGCGCAAGGTCTCCACCTCCCCGGTGCTGGGAGGCCTGACGCGGTACTTGAAGAGGAGGTCGGCAGGAGGCATCTCCTCGCGCACGACGCGCTGAAAGAGAAGACTGGCATCGGGGTCGCCCGGCACCAGGGCCGGTCCCGACTTGCCGCCCCGTAGCCGTCCGGCCAGGGTTCTCAGGTCCAGACCCCCTTCCTGGGCCCGTTTGCCATGGCAGACCACGCACCTCATGAGGAAGATGGGAAGCACGTCCTTTTCGCTGATGTCCGCGTGGGCCAGGGCCGCTTCCGCTTGACCCAGCCGGTCGATCCAGCCGCGGATGGCCGCAATCTGCTCCCGGCCCAGAGCCGCGTCGCCGGGAGGCATGGCTCCGGACACCACCTTGTCCAGCAGCAGACTCCGGTCCGCCGACCCGGGGACGACGGCCGGACCCGATTTGCCTCCCTTCAGAATCGAAGCGGGGGCTGTCAGGTCCAGCTCGGCCTGGGGCGCGGACTCGCCGTGGCAGGCCACACAGTTGTTCTCGATGATGGGCAGGATCGAGGACTCGAAGACGTCCGGCGCCGTCTCACCCGTTGCGGTGACAGGAGCGAAGAACAGCGGAGCGAGCCAGATCATCCGGCGGCAGACCCTGAGAAAGGCCATGGTGTTTCCTGAATGAGGCATCGTCGAGTAGCTCCAGATTGCGGCCATGATACCGGAGGCGTCTGGTGAACGCGAATAGGAGTGGGGACATCCTTGTCCCCTCTTTATCCCCAACCCGCGAGCACTGGCGGGACGGGACATCCTTGTCCCCCCTCTTCATCCGCCCACCCGCAATCGGCGGTTGGAAACCGCCGTCCCTTTCAGAGGATTCTCTCGTCGGCGCTGTGCGCGTGCAGGTGGTCGACGTGGTGGTGTTCGGTACAACCGTCCGCCGTGTACTCCAACTGGATGGTGATGTGTTCGATGCCGAAATCGTCGGATGCGATCTCCCGCAGCCGCCGCCGCAGGAATCCCAGGTCTTTGAACTCGGGATCGACCAGGACGTGAGCCGTCAGCACCTCGTAACCGGGGACGAGGCTCCAGACGTGGATGTCGTGGATCAGGCCCACGCCTTGCACGTCCTCCATCTGGCTGCAGAGCCGATACACATCGATGTGTTTGGGTACGCTCTCCAGCAGGACGTGCACGACCTTTCCGAGCAGGCGCCAGGTGCTGAGCAAGATAAGGACGCCGATGATCACGCTAACGACGGTATCCGCATGGTGCCAATCGAAGGCCCAGACCAACAGTCCCGAGACGACCACGCCGACGGTCCCCATCAAATCGACCATGACGTGCCGGAAGGCGCCTTCGACGTTGACGTTGTGCTTGGACGCACGGTGGAGAACCCCGGCCACCGAGAGGTTGACCAGCAGGCCGGCTGCGCCGAAGGCAAGCATGATTTCCCCTTCCACGTGGTGATGCGCGTCATGGGTGCGATCGTAGGCCTCCATGATCAGCCAGCCGGCGACCAGCCAGAGGGAAAGGGCGTTGAGCAGGGCGGCCAGGATCTCTAGGCGGCGGAAGCCATAGGTCCGTTGGACGGAGGCGGGCCTGGTCGAGAAGTGGAGGGCGGCGAGGGCGAAACCGATGGACGCCGCGTCCGTCACCTTGTGTGCGGCCTCCGCCAGCAAGGCCAGACTGCCGGAAAGAACGCTGCCGACGACCTGGATGACCATGTAGCCGACGGTCAAGAGGAGCGCGATGGTCAGGCTGTACCGGCTGGAGCCATGAACGTCGTGGTCATGTCCGCCCGGACCGTGATGATGGTGGTGATCGTGATGGTCGTGTCCGTCCATCATATGATTCAATTCGACGCAGACCTGCTGTAACTTCCCATCTACGCTCAATATTGTTGTCGCCATCGAAGCAATGTCAACCATTGCGCCGGAGAAGTTGCCGCTTATCGAGAGGAATCGCTCGCTCTGACGGGGACCGCTGAAGGGGACAGTCATCCGCAAGGAGACCGGCGCGCCCGAAAACCAGACTGTCCCCATCTCCGCCCGTCCCCATCTCCGCCCTGAGATAGGATGTTCCGGAGACGGATTCCTTCTCGCGGGAAGACTGGAAGCATGGAGGCCATCGTGAGAAACATCACCTTGAGCGCTGACGAGAAAATGATCGAAGCGGCGCGGCGCCGCGCCGTGGCGGAAAATACGACCTTAAACGCTCAGTTTCGCCTGTGGCTTGCCGAGTACGTCCGGGGCAAATGGCAGGTCGCCCGGGCCATGCGAACTGTCCGTGAACTGCAAGGCAAGCTGCAGCTCGGGCGCAAATTGACGCGGGATGAGATGAACGAACGCTGAAAGATTCATCGATACCAACTATCTTCCTGTATCAGCTCGCGTATTGATGTCCATTGGCCAAACGCCGTCCGTGTCGTCCACAATCTCGTGAACCCAGGCAATCTCAGGGGCATAAATTAGGACAAATCAACATTAGATTTTGAGTTAGCCTAAAAAAATCTGGTAGGCTGTCGGCGATGATCAAGCGAGACCTCGCGCCGGAGTTGATCAGGGCAGCTCGCCAATTCCCCTCGATCACGTTGACCGGACCACGGCAGAGCGGAAAGACGACCCTGTGCCGAGCCGTATTTCCGGACCATCCCTACGCGACTCTGGAGGCCCCGGACATACGCGCTTTGGCGACGGAGGACCCCAGAGGTTTCCTGGCCCAATTTCCCCACGGAGCCATCATCGACGAAGTGCAACGCGTCCCGGATCTCCTCTCCTACCTGCAGGGCATCATCGACGCCGATCCGGAACCCGGTCGCTGGGTCCTGACCGGCTCGCAGAACCTTTCCCTGCTGGCGTCGGTCAGCCAATCGCTGGCGGGAAGGACAGCAGTACACCACCTGCTGCCACCGAGCCGCAATGAGATCGTGCGCTTCGACCGCCCCCCGAAGAGTCTTGAAGCGACTCTCTTCGCGGGCGCCTATCCTCGGATTTTCGATCGCGATCTGAACCCGGCGGACTGGCTCCGTTCGTATGTCGCGACCTATATCGAGCGGGACGTGCGTACCATCAGCAACGTGGGAGACCTTCCCACCTTTCAACGCTTCGTGGAATTGTGCGCCGGCCGTACAGCTCAACTGGTGAACTACTCGTCATTGGCCGACGACTGCGGCGTATCCCAGCCCACGGCCAAGACATGGCTCGGGATTCTCGAGACCAGTTTTCTTACCTTTCGCCTGCCGGCATTTCACGCCAATCTGCGCAAGCGTCTGGTGAAGATGCCGAGGTTGTACTTCTACGACACCGGGTTGGTCTGCTGGCTGCTTGGCATCCGCAGCCCCGAGCAACTTCGCACACATCCTTTGCGAGGACCGATCTTCGAAACCTGGGTCGTCTCGGAGATTGCAAAATACCGGACTCATCTGGGCGAATCCGGAGGTCTTTTCTTCTACCGCGACAGTAACGGGGCCGAGGTCGATCTCATCCTCGAATATCCGTTCCACATCACGCTGGTGGAAGCCAAGGCTTCTGCGACGCCGTCCTCCGCTCTATTTCGCGGCGCCCGGCGCGTGCGCAGACATCTTTCGCGATTGGATCGTCCCTGTTCGGTTGTCGTGGCCTATGGGGGCGAGCAGCTCCAGCGTCGCACCGAAGGGAGCCTGGTCCCCTGGAGCGAACTGCACCAAGCGGACTTTTGGGACCCGGACGCCGTCGTTTGACAGAAATCCTGGCCGTGGTAGGGTTCTACACACCATTGCCATCTCACCGCGTTTCCGCCGAGCCTGTGCTCGAACCCGGGTCGAATACGCTGGCCGCCGGCCGGCCGATCCGCACTGGCGCATTCTCGACAATTCCAGATGAATTGCTTCAGGACATAGACTGACGCGTCTTCCCCAGGGGGCCAGATGACCGACCAGAACCAAACCCAGATGCCCGGCGCCGATCCCGGCTCCAACCTCCGCGTTCCGGCCGGGAAAATGGCGGCCTGGGGAGTGGACACGCTTCCCGTTCCTCCCCCGGACCGCTTCGATTTGCGCCGGTTCCTGGGGCCGGGCCTGCTCATGGTGGGCCTGGCCATCGGAGGCGGGGAATGGCTGACCGGTCCCGCGCTGACGGCGCAGTACGGCGGGATACTCATGTGGATCGCCACCATGAGCATCCTGTTCCAGTGCTGCTACAACCTGGAGGTGATGCGCTACGCCCTGTATTGCGGGGAGCCCATGTTCACCGGCTTTTTCCGGTTGGCACCGGGCCCGCGCTTCTGGACCGGCATCTTCCTGGTGGTCGACTTCGGCGCCATCTGGCCCTACCTGTCCGCCAACGCCGCGGTACCCCTGCTGGCGGCTTTTCTGGGGCATCTCCCGGGGACGCTTCCCACGACCTACCTTTCCCAGGAAGAAATCGTGGCCGAGACGGGGCTTTCGGCCCGGCTGGTGGAGGAGATGTCGCAGCACCCCGGCCGTTTCGGACGGGTCCAGGATATCGAGCGCGAGACCGGAATGCCGGTGGAGGTGATCCGGGAGATGGCACGGAACCCGGAGCACTACGGCGACACCCGCCGCTGGCGCCCTCTGCCCCATCCGCTCACCGAGTGGCAGGACGGGGACTCGGTCACGGAGGTGGCCGCCAGGACCGGGTTGGACCGCGAGGTTCTGGAAAAGGTTCAAGGGAGGCCGGAACTGTTCGCTCCCGTGGAGCAGGTCATCCGCGAAACCGGACTTCCGGCCGAGATCGTCCATGAAATGGCTCGGAACCCGACCGCCTACGGCGTCACGGACCGGTGGAAGGCCATGCCCGGACCGGTGCTGGAAAAGTGGGTCGAACCGGAAAGGAGGACGGTTGGCTACCTCGGCTACGCCATCTTCCTCTCTGCCTTCGTCCCGCTGATCTTCGGCGGCAAGGTCTACAACATGGTGGAGAAGATCATGGCCGCCAAGACGGCCCTGGTCCTGGGCTATCTCATCTTCCTGGGAGTCTTCTACGTCGAATGGCGGGTCTGGGTCGAGATCTTTTCGGGGTTCGTCAAATTCGGCGCGCTTCCCGAAGTGGCGGGGAACCCGTTGACGTGGTCGGAACTGTTCCGGGGGACCTTCGGAATCGGAGGCGCCAGACCGGCTTTGGATGTGGGCCTGTTGGCCATTTTCGCCGCCATTGCCGGAAGCGGAGGCCTGGGCAACGCCAGTTTCGCCAACTACGTTCGGGACAAGGGCTGGGGAATGGGTGCCCGGGTGGGCGCCATCGCCAGCGCCGTGGGCGGGAAGGGCGTCAAGCTGCTCCATGAGGGCCGGGTGTTCCACGTCACGCCGGAATCGAAAAAACTGTGGACGGGATGGCGCAAGGTCACGATTCGCGACCAACTGGGGATCTGGGTCGGGGGCTGTATCCTGGGCATGGGAATACCGGCCCTGCTCTCGCTCCAGTTCGCCGCCGGACAGCAGGTCCGGGGCGATTCGCTGGCCGCCCTGACGGCGCAGGGAGTCGTGGACAAGACGGGCGAACCCATCTTCTGGTTTCTCACCCTGCTCTGCGGCTTCATGGTCCTGGGCCCGACCCAGATTGCGGCGGCGGACAGCTTCTGCCGGCGCTGGACCGACCTGATCTGGACCGCCAGCACCCGCGCCAGGGGGCTGAAGGAAGAGCAGGTCAAGTATGTCTACTACGGGCTCCTGACTGCCTACGCCCTCTGGGGTGTGATGGCGCTGACCCTGATTCCCGACCGCATGCTGATTGTGAAGATTGCGGGCATCCCGTTGAACTTCGGTCTGGGGTTTTCGGCGCTCTGTGTCCTGGCGGTCAACTGCAAATTGCTGCCCAGGGAATTGCAGCCAGCCTGGTACATCCGGGTCTTGATGGTGGCCTGCGCCCTGTTCTTTCTGAGCATCGCCTGCGTCTCCACGGCGGCCGTGATTCGCGACCTGCAGTTTCTGTAGGAGCTAGGAGGGGGACTTGTAGTCCCCCTCTTGCTCCTCCGAGTCGGCGGTTGAAAACCGCCGCCAATCGGCGGCAAGAAAGCCGCCGCTCCCAGGAGGAACGACCATGCGCACCCGCTTGATCGCCGCCATCGCCGCCCTCCTCTTCCCGCCAATCGCGACCCACGCCAGCGACAAGCAGAACGTCATGATCGTGAGCTGGGGCGATGTCATCATGTCCGGGGCCCCGGGGGCGGCGCGACTGGACACTCCCGAAAAGGTGCGCGAGTCTGTCCGGTCCTGGAAGTCCCAGGGCATCGACCAGGTCCTCTTCCGCGGCGACAACTTCCGCGTCCTCCTCTTTCACGAAACGGCACCCGCCAACGAGGAACACCGCAAGGGGTTGGAGAAGACCCGGGCGGCCTGGGAGTCGGACCTCATGGAGACTGCCGTCAACGCCATGAGGGAAGCCGGCATCCGCCCTTACGTCTGGCTCACCGTTCTGGACGAGGGATGCCCCCCCGACATCCTCTACGCCGACTCGGTGCCGTTCGCCTGGCAGTCCCGCTTCACCCGCCAAAACCCGCAGTTTCTGGCCTGCGACAGGAGCCTCACCCCGAATGGCCGGAAGTACCACTGGGGCGTCATGGAGTACGCCTACCCGGAGGTCCGGCAATACATGCTCGAGGTCATTCGGGCCTTCTCCGACCGCTTCGATCTGGACGGCGTCTTCCTGAGCCTTCGCACTCATTCGCCGCCCCCCGGCCACGCCGATCAGTTCGGCTTCAACGAACCGGTGGTCCGGGAGTACAAGCGCCGCTACGGACGGGACATCCTGCGCGAGCCCTTCGACCTGGAGAAGTGGCGGAATCTGCGGGGCGAGTTCTTCACCACCTTCCTCAGGGAGGTCCGGGACCACCTCAAGAGCCGGGGACAGAAGCTCGCGGTGGGCGTGCAACAGGGGGAGTACCTGGGTCCCCCCTTCGGCAACATGCGGATCCAGTGGCGGCGCTGGGTCGCCGACAAGGTTGTCGACCAGCTCGTGGTCGGGCACATCACCGGAGCGCGGGCCCGCTACCCGCTACGGACTCAGCGCACCATGGGCTACCTCCAGAGCCAGGAGGACAATCTGGGCCTGCCTCCCATCGAAGAGGCCCTGAGCAAGGACTACGGTCCGCTCTGCGCCCGTCACGGGGTCGACCTCCTGGTCTTCCCGAGACACTTCTATCTGTCCTTTCTCCATCCCACCTACGGCCGCGGCCGGCAGAACCCGGAGTTGCGGGCGAGACTCCTGGAAAGACTGGAAGCGATCCCCGAAGTGACGGGAATTGTCATCGGGTACGGGAGGTTTCTCCGGTCCCATGCGGCCGTGCCCGCGGAGTAAGCGACCCGCTCCCCACCCGGATTTGAACCGCCTTCCCGCCCGTTCGCCGGATCCAGAGTCCCGGTCGCCGACCAAACGGTCCCGTCCACGGTTTTTTTGTAGTCCCGGGACGGATTGTGGCCGATACTCCCGCCCGAAATTGCGCGGAAATCACAGGGAGGTTTGTATGCGCATCGGTCACCGGTTTCTGGCGGTCTGGTTCGGCTTGGTTCTATGGGCGTTGCAGCCGGCTGTAGTCGCCCAATCGAATGGCTCACTGAGGGGCAAGGTTACGCTGAAGGCCACCGGCCAACCTCTGCACCACGCCAGCGTGTCCATCGAGGAGCTGGACCGGAGCACCGTTTCCGACGACGATGGGAACTACCAGTTCGATAACGTTCCTCCCGGGACCTACCACCTGATCATCCATCTGGACAGCCTGTTCACCGAAGTCACCACCATGGTGACCGTCGAGGCTGGCGAGGCGGCGGAAGCGGACATCTTTCTGGAGCTGTTGCCCAGGCGATACGAAGTCACGGTGACGGCAAGTGAGGAGCACGAGACGGTCTTCGAGGCATTCCAGAGCGTCGAGTCTTTGGGTCCGTACGAGATGGCCGAGTCGGCGGACGTCACCATCGGCGAGTTGCTGGACCACAAGGTGGGCACCGGTATCGCCAAACGCGGTTTCGGCCCGGGTCCGGCGCGGCCCATCATCCGCGGTTTCGACGGTGACCGCGTCCTGATCCTGGAGGACGGGATCCGGTCCGGCACCCTGTCCTCCCAGTCCGGCGACCACGGGGAATTGATCAACCCGGCGCTGTTGGAGCGGCTGGAGGTCGTCAAGGGTCCGGCCACGCTGCTCTACAGCGGAAGCTCCATGGGGGGCACCGTCAACGCCATCAGCCGTCATCACCAGGTGCATCATCACCCGCACAAGGGGGTTCGCGGCTTCATCTCCGGCTCCGCGGGCACCAGCAACTCCCTGGGCGGAGTCAACGCCGGCTTCGAGATGGGGGCCGGCAACTGGCTGTTCTGGGGACAGGGCGGGGGATTGCGCACCGGTGACTACACGGCTCCCGAACAGGGCGCCATCTACAACTCCCGTTCCCGGATTGCCAATGGCGGCGGCGGCTTCGGGTTCTACGGCGAGAAGATGTACTTCAGCGTAGAGGCCAAGTACGACGACGGCATTTACGGCGTCCCCTTCGTCCAGGATTTCCACGGCCACCACGGGCACGGAGAAGAGGACGAGCACGATCACGACGAGGACGAGGACCACGACCACGACGAGGACGAGGATCACGACGAGGACGAGGACCACGACCACGACGAGGACGAGGATCACGACGAGGACGAGGACCACGACCACGACGAGGACGAGGA
>JAPOYZ010000138.1 GCA_026706325.1 Candidatus Aminicenantota bacterium | reverse complement strand
CTACAACTGGGCTGCCTTGGGGTACCTGTCGGAATTGGAGGGGGACCGGGACGCCGCCCGGGCACACTACGGGCGCGCCGCGGGCATGAACCCGGATAACCGGTACGCCCAGGAAGGTCTGGAGCGCGTCGGCGAGAGGGGACCGGATTCACTGCCGGCCCCCGAATCAGGTTCGGATCAGCCTCCGAAGTAGGCCGGCTCGTTGCCCGGCTTCCACTTGATGTTGCAACCCAGGCTGGGCTGCTGTTCCGGATCGGGGACGTCCCCGGCCAGGACCGTATCGAGGGCTCCTCTCAGGTCTTCGCCGGTCACCGGCGTGTCGCTTCCGGGCCGGCTGTCGTCCAACTGGCCGCGATAGGCCAGGCGCCGGTCCCGGTCGAAGAGGAAGAAGTCCGGCGTGCAGGCCGCCGTGTAGGCCTTGGCGATCTCCTGGGACTCATCGAAGCAGTAGGGGAACTGGAATCCGTGCTCCTGGGCCATGCTCTTCAGCTCGCCGGGGGCGTCTCCCGGGTAGGCGTCCACGTCGTTGGCGCCGATGGCCACGACGCCCACGTCTCGGGCCCGGTACTCATTCCCCAGGCGGGCCAGCTCCTCCTGGACGTGAACGACGTAAG
Organism: Candidatus Aminicenantota bacterium; assembly: GCA_026706325.1. GTDB lineage: Bacteria > Acidobacteriota > UBA6911 > RPQK01 > JAJDTT01 > JAJDTT01. The sequence goes on along the minus strand of JAPOYZ010000138.1, from coordinate 8,898 downwards.
GGCAGTGCTTGCAGATGAACATGACCAACAGGGCCTTGTTCCCCGAGAAGTCGTCCAGGGAAACAGTCTCACCCGTCGTCACGTCCGGCAACTGGAAGTCCGGGGCCTCGGTGCCGAGACCCAACATGGTCGATGCAGTCAGAACCATTGCTATGCTCCTTTCTTATTTCATCGGATCAGAGGGGAAGGACGGTTCCCACTCCCTGGTCCAATGCACTCGTGTAGATCAATTGGGCCGTGGCCACGTCTTCCGCGCCCAGTCCCAGGTTGACGGATATGACCCGTTGCTCCTCCTTCCGGCGTCCTCCCCGTCCCCGAACCACGTCTGACAACTCGGAAAGCACGGGGGGGAGACCCTTGAAATACCCCACGCTGCGATAGTAGTCGAGCTGCGCCACGTCGTCCGTCACCAGCAGGTCGGCGGCGTGGAAGGCCGCGGGGGTCACGTAGGCGTCGAAGTCCAGGACGCAGACGAAGACCCCGTCCGCGAGCCAGTCCGGTTCGATCACGGGTGCGGGCGGACTCGGCATGGGGCCCGCGGTGACCACCACGTCTGCGGTCCGGACGGCCTGCCGGGGGGAGGCGCAGACCGTGCAGGAGAGTTCGTGACGTTTCACACACTCCCGCGCGAACGCGTGCGCCGCTTCCAGCCGGACGTCGTAGACACGGATTTCCCGGAGTTCGGGGAGGACCACCTTCAGCGCCTCCAGGTTGGACCGGCCCTGGACACCGCACCCCAGGATGGCGGCCGTCAGGGAGTCCCGGCGGGCCAGATGACGGGCCGACACCGCCGTGGCCGCACCGGTCCGGATGGCCGTGATCCAGGTGGCGTCCATCACCGCCAGGGGCACTCCGGACTCCGGATCGTTCAGGATCATGAGGCCCGTAATGTAGGGAAGGCCGCGGGCCGAGTTTCCGGGATAGCCGCCGACCCACTTCAATCCGGCGGCGCCCGTGGTTCGGATGTACGCCGGCATGGCGTGGATGAACGCTCCCGGCCGGGTATGGATGCCCGGCTTCGGCGGCATCTCCACGTTTCCCGATCCTTTCTGGACCAGGGAATCCTCCACCGCCTCGACGATGCGGGCCATCGAAAGACCGATTCCCTCGATGTCCTCGCGCGACAGATACAGGAGTTCTCGGGCGGGCTCCACGATGCTCGAATCTCCTCACCGCCGGTGCGTCAGGCGGTGCCCCGGTCCGGTTCGGCTCACTGCACGGCGCCCCGGGCACTCACCTGCCATTCGGTCACCACCTCGTCGTCCCGGATTCCGTAGATGCGGTCGTGCATGTTCACGCAGGCACAGACATGGTTGGGAATGACCCGGATCCGGTCCCCGACCCGGTATTTTCTGGCGGCGTTGGCCAACACGAGATGGCCGTGCTCTTCGGAGAGATATTCCACCACAGTGCCGGGGTCGCCCATCACATGGCCCATGCCCACGCCGTCCCCGGAGAGGAACTTGTCGCTGGAGAAGGTCTTGCTGCCCCCGTCGATGGCGGCCTTGCCGGGAACGCTGGTGCTCACCACGGTGGTCAGGACGGAAACGGCGCAGTCTTTCAGATCGGCGGCCCGGCAACCGATGGTGTTCCGGTCGTTGAAGATGTAGGTGCCCGGACGAGCCTCGGTGATGTTCTTGAACTGATGCGACATGTACGCCGTCGGGGTCGAACTGGCGCTGATGACCGGATAGGGGATCCCGGCGTCGTCCAGCAGGTCCAGCAGAGTCGAAAGCTGCCGGTTCTCCACTGACAGAAGTCGATTGCGCCGCTCCGGGTCCGTCAGGAAGTGCCCCGGGTAAATCAACAGCCCCTGGTAGTCCAGTGCCGGAAGCTCGGCGATGCGTTCCAGCATCTGGATGGACTCCCGGGCGATGGTCAACCCGCAACGCCGCATCCCGGTGTCAAACTCCACCAGGATGGGAATCCGGACTCCACCCTCCCGGGCGTGCTTCGAGATGCCCTGGGCCACCTCCAGCGAATCCAACGCCACCGAGATGCGGGTGCGTCGGGCCAAGGCGGCCAGCCGCTTCCACTTGATCTCACCGTACACCGGATAGGCCAGCAGGATGTCCTCGACCCCGCCGTCCGCCATGACCTCGGCCTCTCCCAGCTTGGCCACGGTGACGCCGACGGCGCCCTTCTCGACCTGGAGCCGAGCCAGCTCGGGAATCTTGTGGGTCTTGACGTGGGGACGCAGATGGAGGCCGTGATCCCGGCAGTAGCGGGCCAACCGGTCCAGGTTCGCGGTCATGATATCCACGTCGACCAGGACCGAAGGTGTGTCCAGCCCATCCAGCTTCATGGTCTGTTCTCTGCAGCAGCCCAGTGGCGTTCCGGCCGAACCCGTCCCGGATTCCGAATCAGCCGATACTCAGCATCCGCTGGATGGCTCCCAGGGAGGCCCGGCGGATCGGCTCCGGGACCTCCACTTCGTAGACCTCATGCTCCAGGCTGTGAAGGATCTTCTCGAGACTGATTCTGCGCATGTGGCGGCAGAAAACGTTGCAGGTTCTGACGAACTCCACCTGGGGGAATTCGGTGGCCAGATTCGCCGCCATCTCGCACTCGGTGGCCATGTAGACCCGGCGCAGTTCGGCGTGATTCTTCACATAACCGGCCATCTGGGAGGTGCTGCCGTAGAAGTCGGCTTCTTCCAGGACTTCGGGCAGGCACTCCCAGTGCACCAGGACCGCGGCGTCGTGCGCTCCCCGGGGAATGTCGTACTGCTTCCGAATGTCCCGGATGTGGCTGGCGGTGAACTTCTCGTGGACCTCGCAACGGCCGAAGTTGCGGTCGTACTTGCCCGGGTAGATCAGATCCAGATCGGATCCCCTCTTGACCAGTTCCTGTTGCAGGTTTTCCCCCATCAGGGAATCGGGGAGGAAGACGACCTGGTCCGTGCCGAATTCCCGGGCCGCATGCTCGATGACCTTGAGACCGTTCGCGGAGGTGCAGCAGTAGTCCGATTCGGCCTTGATCTCGGCGTAGCTGTTGATGTAGGTGACCACCGGGGCTTGGGGATAACGCTGCCGATAAAACCTCACGTCGTCGGCCGAAAAGGGGTCCGCCAAGCTGCAGCCCGCATTCAGGTCCGCAATCAGCACCTTCTTTTCCGGATTCAGGATCTTGGCCGTCTCCGCCATGAAGAGGACGCCGTCGAAGAGGATGATGGGCTTGTCCGACTTGGCGGCGTAACGGCTCAGCGCCAACGAGTCGCCTCTCTCGCCCTCGCCGGACAGATGGAAGACCAGCGGCTCCATGTAGTTGTGGCCCAGGATCAGGACGTTCTTGACGTCCCGCAGATACAGAATCCGCTCGATGATGTCCTTCTTGCCCAGGAACTCCAGGTGCTGATCGGGATGCGGCCGCAGGGACCTGCTGATCGACTCCAGCCGGTCCTTGTAGGTCTCTATGGTGGTTTGTTGCATCATTCGGCGCCGTCCGGACGATCAGCTAGTTGGCGAGTTGTCCGCACATCCCCCGCTGGGGCGCTCCACACCCGCAAGGGCCGGTCTCCTTGAGGGCGGATTCCATGGACCCGCCGCCGACCGCGAATGAGGAGAAAAGCTGCTCGAAGCGGTCTCCACTGCAACCGGGACACTCGGCATCGTCTCGGGCGCCCAGGACAATCTGCTCGAAATGAGTGTCGCAATCCAGACAGCGGTATTCATAAATCGGCATCGTGCGATTATACCGCAACTGCACGGAGTCAAGAAGATGCGACTGGCGACGATCTCCGGACCGGGACGTCCCTCACCGAAGGCCCCTCGTAGATCTGCCGCGGCCGGGCGATCCTCTGTTCCCGGTCCCGCGCCAACTCCTCCCATTGAGTCAGCCAGCCCGCCGTTCTGGCCAGCGCGAAAAGGACGGTGGACATGGAAGGAGGAAAACCGAGAGCCTGGTAGATCAGACCGGAATAGAAGTCGACGTTGGGATAGAGCTTCCGCGAGATGAAGTAGTCGTCCCGCAGCGCGATCCTCTCCAGTTCCAGCGCCACGTCCAGAAGAGGATCCGACCCGGTCACCTCGAAGACCTCGTGGGCCAATTGTTTGATGATCTTGGCCCTGGGGTCGTAGTTCTTGTAGATGCGGTGCCCGAAACCCATGAGGCGGAGTTCGCCTCCCTTCACCCGCTGCACGTGTCCGGGCACCCGGTCCTTGGACCCGATTCCCTCCAGCATCCGGATGACCGCCTCGTTGGCTCCTCCATGCAGGGGTCCGGACAACGCCCCGATGGCGGCCGCAGTCGTCAGGTACGGGTCGCACTGGGAACTGCCGACGCCTCTCATGGCGCTGGTGCTGCAGTTCTGCTCGTGGTCGGCATGAAGGATGAAAAGAGCGTCCATCGCCTTCTCGAACACAGGTTCCGGCGTCCGGTCAAACGCCATCTGCAGAAAGCTCCCCGCGTAGGAGAGTCCGTCCGCGGGATCGGTCAGCGGCAAGCCCTGGAGGCGGCGAAAGACTTGGGCCGACAGGGCCGGGACCTGGGCCAGGAGCCGATGGAGCTGGAGCAGGCGCACCTGCGGGTCCAGCACGGAACGCCCGTCAGGATAGAAACTGGAGAGAGAGGCCACCGCCGTCGCCAGCATGGCCATGGGAAATCCTCCCGGAGGGAAGCTCCGGACCAACTGCAGGACTGCGTTCGGCAACTCGATGTGCTTCCGGATATCGTCACTCCATTGCCGGAACTCGGCTTCGTTCGGAAGCTCCCCGTACAGGAGCAGATACGCCACCTCAAGGTGGCTGTACTCCCCTACCAGTTGCTCTATGGGGTAGCCGCGATAGCGCAGGATGCCTTTGTCTCCGTCGATATAGGTGATGGTGCTCCGGCAGGATGCCGTGTTGAGGAAGGAGGGATCGTAGGCCATGAGCCCGAAGTCGTCCTCCGACGTCTTGATCTGACGAAGCTCTATGGCGCGAATCGTACCGTCCGAAACAGCCAGCTCGTACTGCTTCCCGGTACGGTTATCGGTAATGGACAGACTCTCGTCGGGCATGCTGATTTACCTATTGGCAGGTACGGGTATTGATCTGAAGAGACGCTCACGAGACGGTCGAGCCTGGGGAATACGCCGCCCGGTAGTGCGCTCCGTGTCTCCTTCCGGATCGAGGGTATAGGATAGCCAACGGCAAGGCGAAACTCAACGCGCCTCACTCTCCTCCCGTTCCTGCTAGACTGGCGCCGGAATGAATCGGTCTGCCGGCCCTCTCGATCCGCAACCCGTTTCCCGGGCCCCGGCGGTCCCGGCCCATGCCTCATTCTCGAGCCGCCTGGTGAAGGTCTGTGTTTCGATCGTGTGCCTGCTCGCTTTTGTACCCGCATTGGAAGGGGGACGGACGCTGCGCATCAGGGGCCTGGACTATTCCTTTCTGGTGACCGAACCGTCGGGCTGGACCATCGACGTGGGGTCGGTGATCCAGGTCGCCAACTTCGTCATGCACCCGGAGGGGACTCAGTGGAGAGAGGCCGATGTCGTCGCCTTCTCCCGGTTCTTCCCCAGGAATCAGGACGAGGACCTGGAGAACTTCCTGCAGTCCGAGCTGGCCGGGCAGGAGGTACTCTGTCCGAAGCTGGAGATCAGTGACCTGCGCCTGGATCTGGAGTTGAATCCCGAGACGCGCAAACGGCCCAGAGTCGTGGCCAAGTCGTGTGCCTGCCCCGGAGGCAAACAGGAAGTCGTCGCCTTTACCGAAGTCACGGACTACTTCGTCATCTTCGTCCTTTCGGCTCGCGACGAGGCATCGATTTCCAAGGCGCTTCCCATTTTTCAGCAGTTGATCTCGTCGTTCCGCTGGCTGGGCCGGCCTCGATCCTCCGTCGAGTTGCTCAGATCCAGTCCGTAAGTTTCCCGAACCCAATGAGAACGGTCGTGAAAAACCGCCACCAGCTGCTACCGGCGGGGCACCCGGCGGGGGCTGGATTTTTGACAGGATCGAGGTTCGCAAATATACTATGCAACTTCTGAAAACGTGGATTTGGGAGAATCGGTTTGTACGCAATCATTCGCAACGGCGGGAAACAGTATCGAGTCGCCGAAGGGGATCGGGTCCGGCTGGAGCGTATCGCTGGAGAAGTGGGCGATGAGGTCAGTCTGGAGGACGTGTTGTTGGTCGGCCATCCCGATTCAATCCAGGTCGGCACCCCTTCTCTGAATGACGTCCGCGTCACCGGGACTATCGTCGAGCAGGGCAAGGACCGCAAGATCACGGTCTTCAAGTTCAAACGCCGCAAGATGTATCGACGCAAGCAAGGTCATCGCCAGCGCTTCACCGAAGTGGAGATCGGGCCGATTCGGATCGCGGGAGAGAGCACGGACCAGGAGTAGATTCCATGGCACACAAGAAGGGTTTGGGCAGCTCTCGAAACGGCCGGGACAGCCATTCCAAGCGTCTGGGCGTCAAGCGATTCGACGGCCAGTTGGTGACGGCCGGCTCGATTCTGGTCCGCCAGAGAGGGACGCCCATCAAGCCCGGGAACAATGTGGGCCGGGGCCGCGATGACACCCTTTTCGCCCTCACTACGGGGAAGGTCCGGTTTCAGCGCCGGGGACGTTTGGGGCGGTTCGTCCACATTATCAGCTAGCCCGCAGAATTCCGGAGATCGGACCCTGGATCTCCACTTTGCGTGCATGTTTCTGGACCATACCAGAGTTTTCGTCAAAGCCGGTGACGGGGGAAACGGTTGCCTGGCATTCCGCCGGGAGAAGTTCGTTCCCCGAGGAGGACCCAGCGGCGGCGACGGCGGCGACGGGGGAAACGTCTACTTCCGCAGCACCAACCATCTGAACACCCTGCTGCCGTTCCGCTACAAGCGGGAGTTCAGAGCCGGCAGCGGCTCTCACGGGTCCGGCTCCCAGCGGCATGGGAAGAAGGGCAAGGACCTGGTCATCGATCTCCCCGTCGGCACTCTGATCTATCTCGAGCCGACGCGTGAACTCCTTTTCGATCTGGACGAACCGGGTCTGAGCCGCCTGGTGGCCCAAGGCGGCCGGGGTGGCCGGGGCAATGCGCGTTTCGCCACTTCCACCAATCAAGCGCCCAGGAGGTGGGAACCCGGCAGGGCGGGAGAGGAGAAGTACCTTCTGCTGGAGCTCAAGGTACTGGCCGACGTCGGGCTGGTCGGACTCCCCAACGCCGGGAAATCGACTCTGATCTCGGTGATCTCCTCGGCTCGCCCCAAGATCGCCGACTATCCTTTCACCACTCTGACGCCCAATCTGGGAACGGTTTCACTGGAAGATTTTCGGACCTGCGTGGTCGCCGACATCCCGGGCCTGATCAAAGGCGCCCACGAGGGTCACGGTCTCGGCGACCAGTTCCTGAGGCACATCGAACGTTGCCGCGTCCTGCTTCATCTTGTGGACGTCACCGACTTCGGTCCGGAGGATCCCGTCGCCGCAGTGCGGACGATTCAAGAGGAGTTGGCGCTCTACGGAGCCGATCTGCCGGCCAAGCCACAGTTGGTGGCGGCTTCAAAGATGGATGCGGCCAACCAGGACAAGGTGAGGAGGCTCCAGGAGCACTGCTCCCTGGAAGGTGTGCCTTTTGGCCGGATCTCATCGGTCCGGGGTGACGGAATCCAGGAATTGAAGCGGTCGTTGGCAGAGCAATTGGGAGTCGTCAAGGGTTGAGGGTCGGTATCTACGGGGGCACGTTCGACCCGGTTCACCGAACACATACGTCTATCGCCAACCGGGTCCGGCGTGCGCTTTCGCTGGACCGGGTCCTGCTGATGGTGTCCCGCCTGCCTCCCCACAAGCAGCGGAACGGCCTGGCCGCTCAGCATCACCGCCATGCCATGGTCGCGCTGGAGACCCTGGAGGAACCTTATCTGTACGCTTCCGACTTCGAGCTCCGGCGCCCCGGGCCCAGCTACACCGTCCAGACCATGGCGCTCTTGCGCGAGAGCTACCCTCGCCACCGGTTTTGCTTCATTGGTGGAACCGATTCGTTGAAGGACATCCACATCTGGAAGGACCACGACGTCCTTCTCCGGGACAATTGCTGTGTCTTCGTGCAGCGAGTGGGAGCACGGGTCGAAACCGCCGACTTTCCGGAAATCCACCTGGAGGAGGTCAAGGCAAGGAGTTCCACAAGTCCGGAGATCCGGCCAGGGCACTCCTTCCTGGTGGACGTCGGGGCTGACGATCTCAGTTCGAGCCAAGTCCGGGAGAGCCTCGCCGGACGGGGCCGCCTCCTGTCCCAGCAGGTCTCTCCCAAGGTTTTGCAGTACATTCGGAAGTACCACCTCTATGAAGACAACAAGAGAATTGCTGACCCTGGTCTGTGAGTCAATTCAAGAAAAGAAGGGGGAGGACGTCCGGGTCGTGGACATCTCCGAGATCTCGTCCTTCACCGACTTCTTCGTCATCTGCCAGGGGAACAACCAGCGACAGAATCAGGCGATCTGCGACGAGATCCGGCATCGCCTGCGGAACCAGGAGAAGGTCAGGCCCACTCATATCGAGGGGTACGAAGGAGGCGAGTGGATTCTCCTGGACTATCTGGACTTTGTGGTGCACATCTTTTCGCTGCGTGCGCGAGCCTTCTACCAATTGGAGAAACTGTGGAGCGACGGCCGGCTGCTGGCGCCCACTCCGCAGTCCTGATCCCCGAATTTCGGACGTTCACAGCGCCCGGCCGCAACCGCCATGCCGGAACATGAACCTTTTTCGGAGCCTGTCGTATATTGAGATACACAAAGTAGTGGAGGTATGGCATGACACACAGCGACCTGGACTACTTCAAGAATCAACTCCTGGAAAAAAAGATCGAACTCATCGACGTCGTCCACAAGACCGAGAGTTACGGCCGGGAGATGGACAGCGAAGCCGAGGCCATGGACATGGCGGATCGGGCCACCAAGTCCTACACCAAGGCGTTCATGTTCAGCCTC
>JAPOYZ010000622.1 GCA_026706325.1 Candidatus Aminicenantota bacterium | reverse complement strand
CCGAAGCTGACGCTGAATCCCGCGGAGAGCATCCAGACCATGACGGCCTACATCGTCCAGGTCAGTCTCGGAGACACCCCGGCCGGCACCATTGAGTACCAGACCATCTTTGCCGTCGCCGCCCTGCTTTTCGCCATCACCTTGTTCATGAACGTGGTCGCCAACCGGGTCCTGCGCCGGTTCCGGGAGGTGTACGAGTGAAGAGTCTGGCCGCTCGGCGGCGTCTGGCTTCCATCTTCCGTCACGCCTGCGCCGTGGTGACCTGGGGCGGTGTCCTGCTGCTGGCGATGCTGCTTTATCACGTCAGCCGCCAGGGAGTAGGTTGGCTCGACCTGGAGTTCCTCCAATCGTTCCCCTCCCGTTTTCCCGATCGGGCCGGCATCAAGTCGGCGCTCTGGGGAACCTGCTGGGTGATCAGCTTCACCGCCCTCTTTTCCATCCCTCTGGGGGTGGCGACCGCCATCTACCTGGAGGAGTATGCAAGGAAGGGGAGGCTGGCGCGCTGGATCGAAATCAACCTGTCCAATCTTTCGGGAGTCCCCTCCATCGTCTTCGGCATCCTGGGACTCGTCATCTTCGTGCGGATGATGGCCCTTGAGCGGAGCGTGCTGGCCGGCAGCCTGACCTTGGCGTTGCTGATCCTGCCGGTGATCGTCATTGCCTCCCGGGAGGCGATCCGGGCCGTACCCCAGTCCATCCGGCACGCCTCGTACGCCCTGGGAGCGACTCGTTGGGAGACGGTGCGGCACCATGTTCTGCCTTCCGCCTTCCCTGGAATCCTCACCGGCGTCATCCTGGCCGTCTCCCGCGCCATCGGCGAGACGGCTCCCCTGATCATGATCGGAGCCCTCACCTACGTGGCCTTCGTGCCGGAGAATCCGATGTCGCCCTTTACGACTCTTCCCATCCAGATCTTCAATTGGTCTTCACGGCCCCAGCAGGAGTTCCACTATGTGGCCGCCGCCGGCATCATCGTGCTGCTGGTAGTCTTGCTTCTGATGAACGCGACTGCCATCTATATCCGGCACCGGCTGGGGAGAAAGCCGGGAAGATAAGTCCAGACTGATTTGTTGGCCATGAACGAACCGATTCTCCAGACCATCGATCTCAGCATCTTCTACGGTGGGATTCCGGCCGTCCGGAACGTTTCCCTCTCCGTCCAGGATCGAGGGATCACCGCCATCATCGGCCCCTCCGGATGCGGCAAGAGCACGCTGCTCAGGGCGTTCAACCGCATGAACGACCTGATCGAGGGAGCCAGCCACGAGGGCACGGTGCTCTACCGCGGCGCGGACATCTACGCTCCGGACGTGGACCCGGCCGATGTCCGGCGGCGGACCGGAATGGTCTTCCAGAAGCCCAATCCCTTTCCCAAATCCATTTATAAGAACGTGGCCTGGGGTCCGTCCATCAACGGCTATCCCGGGGACCTGGACCAACGAGTCGAACGGTCGCTGCGGCAGGCGGCCCTGTGGGAAGAGGTTCGGGACCGGATGGACGAGTCGGCCATCAACCTTTCGGGAGGCCAGCAGCAACGGCTCTGCATCGCCCGGGCTCTGGCCATGGAACCGGAGGTCATCCTGATGGACGAACCCTGTTCCGCGCTGGACCCGGTCTCCACCGCCCGGATCGAGGACCTGATGTTCGAGCTCAAGGAGCGCTATTCCATCGTGATCGTGACCCACAACATGCAGCAGGCGTCCCGTGTCTCGCAGCATACGGCTTTTCTCGAGAATGGTACGCTGGTCGAGTTCGGTGAAACGCAGACCATCTTTACGCGCCCGCGGAAGCGGCGGACCGAAGAGTACGTGACGGGACGTTTCGGCTAGTCAAGAAGCCGGAGAATCGGCGGACCGCAGTCCGGCGGGGTCTGGTCCGGGAGACTATCCATGACCAAGCACATGGTGCGCGATTTCGAAAACCTGAAGCGGAAGCTCCTCGGCTTGGGAGGCATCGTCGAGGAGGCCATCAACAACGCCATCCTGGCGTTGCTCGACCGCCGGCACGACTTGGCGGAAGAGGTCATTTCCGGAGACCGCCAGATCGATCTCAAGGAAGTGGATCTGGAGGAGGACTGCCTCAAGGCCCTGGCGCTCTACCAGCCCGTCGCCGGTGACCTTCGATTCATCATCACGGTCCTGAAAGTCAACAACGATTTGGAGCGCATGGGCGATCTGGCCGTCAATATCGCCGAACGGGCCTCCTACCTCTCCGTTCACCCGGCGCTGAAGGTTTCGCTGGACTTCGCGCAGATGGTGACCGGCGTCCGCCGGATGGTGCGGGACAGCCTGGACGCCCTCATCCGGATGGACACAGACCTGGCCCGGACGGTCCTCAGCATGGATGACGAGATCGACACCATCAACCGGGATATGTTCACCTCGCTGCAAGGGCTGATGAGACAGGGCTCCGAGACGGCGGGGCGATCGGTCCATCTGCTTTCCACCTCCCGGAACCTGGAGCGGATTGCGGACCTTTGCACCAATATTGCCGAAGACGTGGTCTTCATGGTGGACGGCGACCTGATCCGACATCGGAACAAGGACTACCGGAAACCGATTCCCCCGGATCGGAACTGATTGCCTCCCAAGGAGGGGCGAATTCCAATCGCCCATTCCTCCACGCACTACCGGATTTCGGCGGCTGGCAAAACGCCGCTCCGGGACGTCAACCGCGTCCACGATCATGGTGAGGCATTTCCGCCGAGGACGCGTAAAATGGAAAGAAACCTGGAATTCCAAGATGCCCATCCGCGGGTTCATTCTGCAAGCCACCTATCGCATCGAATCCCGGCGTCCCATGGTGCATCTGTTCGGACGCCTGGAGAGCGGCGACCCGTTCCTGGTCCGTGACGACCGGGAGATCCCCCACTTCTACATCGCTTCCCGTCACCGGGCACGAGCACGGCAACTCGGCGCGCAGTCGCTGGTCCCCTCCCGCTTTCGCGCCATGGATGGAAGCTCCCTGGTGCGAGTCAATCTGCGAATACCGTCCGACACTCCCGGCCTGCGCGATCGCCTTACCGGCCACCACATCCCCTGCTTCGAGGCGGACATTCCCTTCGCCACCCGGTTCCTGATCAATCGCGGCATCCGCGGTTCGCTGGAGATCGACGGTGAGGGTCGCCGGGTCTCCGGACTGGGATGGATCTACCGGAACCCCAAGCTGGCGCCGTCGGACTGGACTCCCCGGCTCTCGACCCTCTCCCTGGATATCGAGACCGGCCCCGGCGGCAAGACCGTGTTCTCGGTGGCCCTGCACGGCTGCGGGACGTCGGAGGTCCTGCTGCTGGACCCCGATGGAGGCGAAACGGCCGGAGGCGCCGCCTGCTACCGGCGGAAGGGGGATTTCCTCCGGGCGTTCTGCCGAAGAGTCCGAGACCTGGACCCGGACGTCCTCACCGGCTGGAACGTGGTGGACTTCGACCTTCGGGTCCTGGACCGCCTGAGCCGGAACTGCGGTGTCCCGCTCCGGTTGGGGCGCGGACGCGAGCCCATGAGGCTGCGGCCTTCACGCTCCCCGTGGGCCGACCGGGAGGCCCGGATTCCGGGCCGGGTGGTGGCCGACGGGATCCACCTGCTTCGCGGATCCTTCGTCCGGCTCGAGCGCTACTCCCTGGACTTCGCCGCCCGCCACGTGCTGGGAGAGGGGAAGACGCTCCACGGAGCCGACCGCCCGGCCGAGATCGTGGAGAGCTTCCGCAACGACCGGGAACGATTCGTGCTCTACAATCGGACCGACGCCCGGCTCGCCCTGGAAATCCTGGAAAAACTGAAGGTCATGGACCTGGCCGTGGAGCGAAGCCGGTTGACCGGTCTCCCCATCGACCGGGTGAGCGGATCCATCGCGGCCTTCGACTTCCGCTACCTCACGGAACTCCACAAGAGGCGCATCGCCGCTCCCAGTGTCGGCGCCTCCTCCAGCGCGGCTCCCAGTCCGGGGGGACACGTCCTGGAGCCCGAGCCGGGCCTCTACGAACAGGTCCTGGTCTTTGACTTCAAGAGCCTTTACCCCAGCCTGATCCGCACCTTCCAGATCGATCCCCTGGGCTATCTCGCGCGTCCCGAACCGGATCAGGACCCCATCGTGGCTCCCAACGGGGCCGCTTTCCGGCGCGAACCCGGCATCCTGACACAACTGCTGAACCATCTCTTTCCGCGCCGCGACGCCGCCAAGGCCGCGGGCAACCAGGTCGCCAGCCACGCCATCAAGATCCTCATGAACTCCTTCTACGGCGTCCTGGGCACTCCGGCCTGCCGCTTCTACCGGCCCCAACTGGCCGCGGCCATCACCACCTTCGGCCGGGAGATCCTGCTCTGGTCCCGGGACCGATTCCGGCGCTACGGTTACCGGGTCCTTTACGGAGACACCGACAGCCTCTTCGTGCTCTCCGGGGAACAGGCTACCGCCGCGGCCCAGGCCCGGGGAGAAGCATTGGCGCGGCGCCTCAACCGGGACCTGGAAAACCACGTCTCGGGAAAGTGGAAGGTGAAGAGTCTCCTGGAGTTGGAGCTGGAGCGGCTCTACCGGAAATTTTTCATTCCGGCGACCCGCCAGGGGGGGCGCGGCGCCCGCAAACGGTACGTGGGCTTCGTCGGCGACGGGGCCGATGCCGAGGTGGTCTTCACCGGCATGGAGGTGGTGCGGACCGATTGGACCGCACTGGCCAGGAGGGTCCAGAGGGAACTGTACCGGAGGCTGTTCACGGAAATCGACGTCGGTCCCTACCTGCGCGATACCGTGGCGAGCCTCCGGGCGGGCCGTCTGGACCACCTGCTCGTCTACAGCAAGACGCTGGGGAAGCCGCTCGACGAATACCGGAGCACGACTCCCCCGCACGTCGCCGCGGCCCGCAAGAGGCCCGGGACGCCGGGGCGCCGGAGCCCCTATCTCATGGCTCTGGCCGGTCCGGAACCGGCGGGCGAGACCACGGCCGGCATCGACCGTGAGCACTACGTCCAAAAACAGGTTCGCTCGGTGGCCCAACCGGTCCTGGACCACCTGGGCCTGAAGTTCGCGAAGGTCATCGGTGATGATCGTCAGCTGGAGCTGTTCTGAACGATTCCTCGACACCGTCGGTTGAGAGCTTGGTTTCAGCAGGCTCGATGAACTGGGCAATGATCAGAATGATCACCGCCACCACGGATCCGATCTGGAAGATGAGAGCGTACCCGAAACGATCCCACAGGAATCCGCCGACGAGAGGCAGGGTCACCGCCGCCACGTGGTTCAGCGTCACCCCTAGTGAGATGGTCGGACGCAGGTCGGCGGTGCGGGCGATCCGGTTGAGATAGGTGCTCAAGGACACGGACGCCAGAAACAGGAGACGGTCCACGCAATAGAGGGCGTAGAGCACCCACTTGTTCTGAATGAAGGAGTAACCCCAGAAGATCAGGATCAACATCGAGTAGGCGGCGGTGAGAATCTTGCGCTCTCCCAAACTGTCGATCAGGCGCCCGACCGCGGGCGCGGCCAGGACCGCCAGCAGGGTGCTGACGAACATGAGGACGATGATGTGCTCCGTGGTCGCGCCGTGGACGAAGACCATGGAGAAGACGGCGAAAATGACGAAGACTTGGCGCCGGCACCCTTGGAAGAAGGTCAGGAGATAGTAGATGAGGTACTCACGGCGGACGACGAACCGGTCCTCGGAGGTGACGGCCGCAGGGACACGGACCGGAAAGATGGCGAATCCTCCCAGGATCACCGCCAAACCGGCTGCCAGGAAAATCCAGCGGAACCCCACGAATCCGATGAATCCGAAGGTCAGGACCATGGCCAGCAGAAAGCCCGACTCGTCGATGCTTCGGAGTTGCCCCAGGCGCCTCCCTTTGTGGGCGTCCGACAGGGTCAGGGCCAGGGTCTCCCGCTGCGGAAGCCAGCCGTGAAAGCCCACGCTCCATACCAGAGAGGCCAGGATCAGGCTGCCGACGGAGTGGACGCCGAAGTAGGCGGCGACGCCAATGCCCGTCAAGATGAGCAGAAACCCCGCCAGACGAGCGGCCGGAAACCGGATGGAGATGGCGACCAACCCCACCGTCAGGAACCCTGGGATTTCCCGGATCGACTCCAAGACGCCGAATTGATGGGGCTGGATCCCGATCTCCTCGACGATGAAGTTGTTGAAGGTGGTCATGTAGACCGCGAACCCGGCGCTCAAGAGTCCGGAGGACAGCGCCAGCAGCTTGAAGTCCCGGCTCCATCCCCAAAGTTCCGACGTGATTTTTTGCTGATTTTTCGCCAC
Source organism: Candidatus Aminicenantota bacterium (assembly GCA_026706325.1). GTDB lineage: Bacteria > Acidobacteriota > UBA6911 > RPQK01 > JAJDTT01 > JAJDTT01. Next base: position 3,272 of record JAPOYZ010000622.1, on the reverse strand, counting down.
GGGTTGATCGGTCGCACACGTATCAGTCCGTGGCAAAAGTCCCGCGTGCACCGAGACCGGGGCTGCGCCCGCCGGACAAGGCGCTATGGGCGCGCATACCGGGAGTATGTGCCCGAGTCGCAACGCAGTCCGCGCCTGTGCAGACCCGGTCGAATGCCGTGACGACTTTTGCCACGGGCTGATATACGCGCTGAGCCCGGGAGTGTCAATTGAACCGCCATGATTCCAGGCGCTTCGGCGGCGGGTCGCGGACTCTCCGCCAAGTCCCGAAGTGCTATAGTGTGGCCCATGGCAAACGACCGGCGCGGGTTCCTGAAAGGCCTGACCTCGACCGTCAATCCGGTTCGGGACCCGTTCGGAGAGATTCTGGAATCGGCCCGGTCCGCGGGATCGGAAGCGGCATTCGAGTCCCTGATCTCGAATCTCAAGGCGGAGAAGAAATATCCGCTGCTGTTCGAGGCCAGACTGATGCAGAAGCGCCATCAGTTGGGCCTCCCGCTGATCCTGACCGAATCGGCTTCGGGACTCGATTCCGAGACTCAGGGTGACTACGAGCAGGCCACCATCGCCGCCGCCCGGGAGGTGGGAGAACACTTCCTGGCGGACGGCGACATCATCGCTTCCTGGCCCTATTTCCGGGCCATCGGCGAGAACGGTTCCATCGCCGGGGCGATCGAGGGCATCCCCGCCGACGAAGCCGAGGACGCCGTCATCGAGATCGCCTTCTACGAGGGGGCAAATCCCAGCAAGGGATTCGAGATGATCCTGGCCCGCTACGGAACCTGCCGGGCCATCACCTCGTTTTCCCAGTTTCCGAGTTCGGACGGACAGGAGGAGTCGGGACGGCTACTGGTGAGGACGCTCCACTCGGAGCTGTTGGCCAACTTGAAGAGCAGCGTCCGGCGCCGGGAGGGGGCGGCTCCGGACACCGGGAGCATCAGCGAGCTGATTGCCGGCCGGGACTGGCTCTTCGAAGGCAACACCTACTACATCGATACCTCCCACGTCAGTTCCGTGGTCCAATTGAGTCCCCGATTGGAAGATCGAGACTCTCTGATCCTGGCTCTGGAGCTCACCGACTACGGGCGTTGCCTGTCGGAAATGTTCCAGTACCCCGGCGAGCCTCCGTTCGAGGACCTCTACACGGACCACTCCTTCTACCTGAAGGCGCTACTGGGCCGGGAGGTCTCGGAGGGGGTGGCGCATTTCAGGAAGAAGCTGGGCGGATCGGATTCGGACCCGGATGGGACCGCCGCCGCCCAGGCCCTGGTGCGCCTGCTGGAGAGGATCGAACGCTACGATGAGGCCATCGAGGTCGGGGTGAAGTATCTGAAGGACTTTCCGGCTCACGAACTGAAGTGCTTGTCGGTCCCGCAGCTCTGCCAGATTTCCGGAGACTACGACCGCCTCCGCGAGGTGTCCCAAGACCAGGGAGACCTGCTGAGCTTCACCGCATCCGTGCTCTACGATTCCAAGAGCTGAATGGATTTTCGGCGTCCGGCCGGGGAGTGCCCCAGGGGACGCCGAATTATCGTTCGCTCGAGCCGTCAGGAACCGGCGGCGACGACCTTGTTCTTCAGGACTCCGACCCCGTCGATCTCCACGGTGACCTCGTCTCCGGGCTGCATGCCCTTGGTGGTCCCCGGGGTCCCGGTGAAGATCAGATCTCCCGGCTCCAGCGTCACGTACTTGCTGATGAAGCTGACCGACTCGGCGATGCCGTGGATCATGTCGGAGATCTTGGCTTCCTGGCGGACCTCCCCATTGACCTTGAGCACCATGTTCAAGTCGCTGAAATCCACGCCTGAGAGGATGTAGGGCCCGGTGGGGCTGAAGGTATCCGCGGCCTTGGCCCGCCACCATTGGACGTCGTTTCTCTGCCAGGTCCGGGCGCTGATGTCGTTGCCGCAGGTGATGCCCAGGACATAGTCCATGGCCTGCTCAAGCGATACGTTCCGGGCCCGCTTGCCGATGACGATGACGACTTCGGCTTCATAGTGAACCGGGTCCGTGTCGGCGGGCTGGACGATATCTCCCCCCTGGGGCAACAAGGAGGAGGGAAGCTTGATGAAGGGTTCCGGATAGGGGTTCGGCTCCGAATCCCCGATGTGGGATTTGTAGTTCCCGGCCAGGGCCAGAACCTTGGAGGGGTTCTTGCTGGGCACCAGAATGGTGACGTCAGAGAGAGCATGGGTGGTTTCGGTCTTTTCCCATTCCCCGTAGAGGTCCCCACTCAATTGACGGACCTGATCCCCCTCCAGAATGCCGTACGCTTCCTGGCCATCCACGCTGAAACGCAGATACCGGGTCCCTTGATCCTTATGGCTCGAAGCCTGACAGGCCTGGGTGAATCCCAACCCCGCCAGCAACAGGAATATGCTCGTCCGTCGCAACATCATTCAGATCCTCCAATACGTCGATGACTATCCGGGAAGGGCGTCAGCATATAGCGGCTTTTCCGGCCCTGTCAACGGGAAGACGGACACGCTCGGAGACCGTTCACGCCCGATGGCCCGCGACGTGGATCAGGATGAGAATAGCCGTCGCGCCCGGCCATTCCGGAAGGGGACAGTCTGTTTCCCCGCATGTTTCTCCGCACGCCTCTACGCTGGGAGAGAAGAGCTAGCGAGAACTCCGCTTGCCTTTTTTGAAGGCGATCACTCGTCTGTTTCCGTTCGCATCCTGCACGACCCACCGCCCGTGTCGCTTCCCCTCCACGAACGGTCCTTGTGCGACAGTGCCATCCGAGAGCCGCACAACCCACCGCCCGTGTTGCCTGCCGGTCCGGAGCTGCCCAGTCTCCTCGGATGTTTTCTTTCCCTTCGCCCAGACCCATTTGAGAGTCCCCACCCCTTGAGCCAAGCTCCCGGCGCACTCGCCCGTCCAAGTCACCGTCTGGTTACGCATGAGGTGCCCGTTCCAGATGTAGCATCCTGGCTGGTTGGCCACCTCCATCCAACACTCAGCGCCTTGCGCCTGGCCGCCGCAGGAGACGCGTTCATCCGTCGCCCAAGCGAGGTTCCCCAGCAAAACGAGTAGTGCCCCGGTTGCGATCAGCATGGGCTCCTTCTCTTTCCTTCTCATGGACCCGCATTGCGAATGTCTGACATCATCGCAAAATCAAAGTCGCCTGCCTGAATCGCCGGTCAGTTTGCGGATCAAGGTTAATCCCTCCCAGATAGTAATGGAAGCCGTCCAGGACGCCGTCCTGTACGTGGAACTCAACGCCGTCCGGGCGGGACTGGCCAACCGACCGGAGCAGTGGAAGTGGG